>JBEPXQ010000266.1:0-3840 GCA_041641835.1 Bacteroidales bacterium | reverse complement strand
AGCACCCGTGGAGGATAGTGATTTAAATCGTTTAAAAATTTCCAGGATATATTTTGAAGAACTGGTATTGAAATACTCCAGCATCACTTCAAAGGTTGTACTTTCTGCAGGATGATTAATGTATTCATCCAACCATTTGAGTACCGGCTCGTAAAAGTCGAATGAATTCTCAGGTATGGATCTGCCTTCAATTTTAAGCAAGCCTTCATGAGCATCAAATTCAACTGCCGGGGTTTGCCTGCTTCCTTCTATGTTTAGATTTTCCATAAGCCGCTGTTATTTAGGTTTCGATTTTGAAATATTCACTTTCATATTAAAGAATGATATGCCATCAGCAATATTTTCAAAACTATAGTCTATTTTATTACCTGATTTCCTGGCGATGTCAATCATGCCCAGATCGGCCCCCTTGGCTTCCAGGTCTTTTTCCTCGTTAAGCTTTTGCTTGTAGAAGTTTCTTAGCTCATCCCGGCTCATTTTGTTGATACTGTCCAGGCGCTTTTTCAGTGGAGGGATGTTTTTATCCTGTATGAAGTTTCCGCTCTCGATTATGTAAGCATCCGGGCGCATGTATAGCTGTATCATAGCGCTTTTGGGATCGGAGCCATCAGGCATGCTTAGATTACGATGGGTGTGATGATAGAGATTCTGCAGACACTCCACCAGGATGTTAAAGATTCGCTTTCGCACGCTGGTTTTTATCTGCTGCTCTTCAAGTTTTTGTTCGGTGGAGGAAAGAAACATCTCAATGATCTGGGATGTCACTTCACCTTTAAACTGAAGCATCATCTTGTTATCCTCCATTTCCCTGAATCGTTGATAGGGGCTGTTCATGGCTGAATCATGGTTATTTGTCGCTGCTTTTACCATTTAGTTCCTATTATCAGTACGTCATCAATTTGTTCGTTGTTGCCGCGCCATTCTGTGAATTTCTTATCCAGAAAAGCTGTTTGCTGATCCACCGGCAGCTTGTAAGCTTCCAGCAATATGTTTTTGAACCTTCGTGCCATTAGCTTTTTGTTCTTTTTTCCTCCAAACTGGTCGATATAACCATCGGTGGAAAGGAATAGCTCATCGCCATGTTTCAAATCAAGCTGATGATTTCTGAAGGGTACTTCTGCTTTTTCCGAAATGCCTATGGGCATCCTGTCGCCTTTTACTTCCAGCAGCTTTTCTTCAAAAATTCTGATATGCGTTTCATCTGCCAGGTTCTCCGCCTTTTCCTTACGCACAATATACAAAGAATTGTAGGCTCCTGCAAATTCTATCCGTTGTTTCTGCTCATCTATCACAGCCAGGGCTATATCCATACCATCCTTGGAATCTTCTGCTTTGCCTGTTTGCTGCAACTCAGATATAATATGACTCCTCATGCTGTGAAGGATATCCGAAGGCTTTAAAATATTTCGTTCGTTAATGATCTGATTAAGGGTGCTGATGCCTATCATACTCATGAAAGCGCCGGGTACTCCATGTCCGGTACAATCGGCGGCTACCAGTATAAGTTTTTCCTGTTTGCGGGCAAACCAGTAGAAGTCGCCACTAACAATATCTTTTGGCTTATAAAGAAGCATGGATTCGGAATGTAGTTTCAGCAGCTGCTCATGATCATGCATAATGGCTGTTTGTATGCGGCGGGCATAATTAATGGAATCAAATATGGCTTTGTTTTTATTTTCCAGGTCAATGTTTTGTTCCCTGATCTTTTTTGTGCGGTGCTTCACCTTTTGCTCCAGTATGGCTTTTTCCCGGCGCAGTTTTGTTTCCCGAATCCGGATATAAGCGTAAACTACTGCCAGTGCAACAAGCACTACCATGAGTATGAACCACCATGTTTGCCAGAATGGCGGGTTTATTCTGAAAGAAAAGGTAGTAGGTTGTTCATTCCACATCCCTTTATTGTTGCGGGCCATAACTTTGAAGGTGTAATCGCCAGGAGGGAGTGAGGTGTAAGTTATGTTCATGCCTTGTTCCGAGTAACGCCAGCCCGGGTCAGCACCATCTAAAATGAACCGGTATTTTACAGCTTCAGGATCAGTGAGAAAAACACTGTTGAACCCTAATGTAACAGAGTTTCGGTTATATGGAAGCTTGAGATTTTCTGTCATTGGATGATCGTGATAATTCACCTGGAAGCTTTCTATATGTGTTATAGGCATCACGGTTTCCCTGCTTTCTTTAGCAGGATCAAAGCGTGTAACACCCTGCACAGTGCCAAACCAGATCCTCCCTTTTTTGTCACGATAAATGGCAGCAGGTTTTACCTCTATACCAGTGAATCCGTTTCTTTCAGTATAATATTGAAATGTTTTCTCTTCTGAAAAATATTTATTGAGTCCGTTGTTGGTTCCAATGTAAATATTGTCATGCTCATCGCTACTGAGGGCTGAAATGTAATTGGACAACAGATGATCCGGAGCGGTGTAATGTTCTTTCAGCTCCAGCTTTTCGTTCAGAACAAATATTCCTTTACTTTCAGTACCTACCCACACCTGTCCGTTACTGAGCAAAGCAAAGCTGGTAGGAGTGATACCCTGCTCTTGCAGCAGGGGTGTAAAAACAGTATCACGGATCAGGGTTACTCCTTTGTTTCTGCTTCCTACCCAAACGGCTGCATCCTCTGCTGCATAAAGCGAGGTAATGTCATTGCCTGAAAGTCCACTGGTCTGGGTAAGATGAGCCAGCCCTCCGCCATTGATCTCGAAATACAACAAACCGTCATAAGTACCTACCCACAGGTTATTCTGACTGTCAATGGTCATAGCGGTTACATTTCCCCGTGAGATCTGTGCCAGGTAGCGATTGATGTTATAAGGATAGTTGAAGGAATTTTCATCTTTTGTTTTGTAGATAATGCCGCCACCATTCCACATACCAACCCAAAGGTTATGATCCCTGTCTTTTTTAATGAACCTGATCTGGTTGCTGGTAAGATCATCTTCTTTGTTGAGATGATGGAAGCTTTTGGAGTCAGGGTTATACACTGAAATGCCATTGTTTGTGCCAAACCAGAAATTCCCGTTATGGTCGGACTGAATGGCCCACACGTGATTATTTATCAGGCTGTCGTCCTCAGTAAAAGTAACCATATGGCTACCTTTGAATATTGACAGTCCGCTTTCGTTGGTGCCTATTAGAATATTGCCCTCCCTGTCGCCTGTAATGCATCTGATCTTGTTGTCCTGCAGGCCGTTGGATTTATTGAAATTAGTGAATTTCCCATCTTTAAGCCTCGTGAGCCCTCCGCCCCAGGTTCCTATCCAAAGGTTTTTATCCCGGTCTTCATATAAGGTTGAAATCCAGTTGTAGCCCACCTGTTTGTGGTCAAATAGCTCAAATTCATGCTTTTCAATATTATAGTGAAAAAGGCCGCCGTTATAGGTGCCAAACCACAGGTCGCCGTTATAACCACGGGTTATGCAGGTGATGGAGAAGAATTTGGGAATACCTTTAAGGCGGAAGAAATCGAAAGTGTTTTCCTTGCGGTTCCAGATTTTTACGCCCACATCAGTTATCAGGTAGATGTCTCCATCAGGATGTTGATAAATGGAAAAAATACGGTCGCTGAGGCCTTCTTCTCCTTTGAAACGCGTGATATTTAATCCGGTAAGCGAATCGGAAAATATATTTCTTGCAACAAACAGGCCTGCACCGTTGGATGCTATCCATAGCTGGTTGTTGTCGATAACGACAAGGTCTGTTATATCAGCGGCATGTTCTTCAAAGCCCGGGAGCAAAATATGCTGTATTTCGCCGCTGCAGGATACTCTGCTTATTCCGCCACCAATATGACCCATCCAGATTGCATTTTCAGGATCGGAGGTAAGTGCACGTACTCCG
>JBEPXQ010000265.1:0-3841 GCA_041641835.1 Bacteroidales bacterium | reverse complement strand
GAGACCGAAATTGTTTGCTTGGCACGGGTTTTCCCCTCGCTTTGTGGCAAAAGCAGCTTAATGGCGTTGGGTGCGATCAGGGTGGAAGTTAACACGAAAAAGATCAGCAACAGGAACACCAGGTCCGACATGGACGAGAAGTTGAAAGATAAATCTCTTTTATTTCTGGTTCTGATAGCCATAGTTATGTATTTTTTTAAGCAGGTTCATGCAGCATATCCATGAACTGAGTAGTGCGTGCTTCCAGTATGAATACTACTTTTTCTATCCTGGCTACAAGTATATTGTAGGCGATATAGCCGATAATCCCCACAAACAGGCCGGCCAGAGTAGTGATCATAGCCTCATATATTCCACCTGCAAGTGCATCGATTTCAATGTTATTTCCGGCCATGGCCATATTATAAAAGGCCTTTATCATACCTGAAACTGTCCCCAGGAAGCCGATCATGGGAGAAACTCCTGCTATGGTAGCCAGTGTGGCAATATTTTTTTCCAGCTTCGACACTTCGAGTTTTCCCACATTCTCCACTGCAGCATTCACATCATTAAGCGGTTTTCCGATACGGTTGATTCCCTTTTCGATCATTCTGGAAATGGGCGAATCATTGTTTTTGCACAATGCCTTGGCTGAATCGATTTTTCCCTCGTGCATGAAATCACGAATGTTATTCATGAAGTTGGTTTCCTCCTTGGATGCCTTATTCAGACTGATATATCTTTCCACAAAAATGTAGATGGCGATCACCGACAATATAGCCAGGGGAATCATGATCCAGCCGCCTTTCAGCATCAGCTCCCAGGCTGAAAGCGTTATTTCCCCTTCCTGAGCAGTGGCATCAGGCATACCGCTCAGTGTATCCTGCGCTACTTCCTGAGCTTTCAAAACAGTTAATAATATTCCACTCATGTTTTTTCTTATTTATGACTGTAAAAGTACACACTCATCTTATTCTGCCTGCCAATGACAATTGTTTTTTTGAACACTGGCATGTTAATATAACTGTGATGATAAAAAAATATTTCATTCAAATTTGTTCGATAAAACAGGAGCCTGAATTCATAGCATAAACATATCCATCAAGCTAAATTATTACTGACTATATTGCCGATACCGCAGCTTGTTAATTGCAGGTCTTCGCCTGCCTCAAAAAGATATTCAGAAAAGACCGGAAAGTAACCTGCTTTTTCTATTTTTACACTATGCCTAAGGTGTCAGTCATATTGCCTTTTCTCAATGCCGCAAACACATTGGATATAGCCATCCGAAGTGTTCTCCGTCAATCTTTTACGGATTATGAGATGATACTGGTAAATAATAAATCCCAGGATGAAAGCCCGGCAATCGCAGAAAAGTATTGCCGGAAAGACAGCCGGCTGAAGCTTGTCTCAGAAAATAAAAGTGGCATAGTTCCGGCTCTTCTAACAGGATTCAGCCACTGCAGCGGCAAATATATTGCGCGCATGGATGCAGATGACCTTTGCGCACCTGAACGGCTTAAACTACAGACTGATTTTCTGGATAATAATCCGGAATTCGGTCTTGTTAGCTCGCAGGTAAGGCTATTTCCGGCCAGCACTTCCAACATGGGTTTATGGCGCTATGTGAAATGGCAGAATGAAATCGTGAATCATGAAGATATGCTGGTAAAATGCTTTGTGGAGTCTCCGGTTGTCCATCCCAGCATTGTATTCAGGAAGGAAGTTGCTGAAAAATACGGTTATGTAAATGAAGGGGACTTCCCTGAAGATTATGAATTGTTCCTTAGGTGGCTGGACAAAGGTGTTCTTTTTCACAAGATCAATAAAGTTTTGTTTCACTGGCGTGATTCTGCCGGACGGCTTACCCGCACCGATAAGAGGTACCGGCAGGAGGCCTTTTTCAAAGTGAAAATGGATTATCTGGTACGATTTCTGCAAAGAAACAATCCCTCTCACCCTGAAATTTATGTATGGGGTGCCGGAAAATATGCCAGGAAAAGGCGGCAACTTTTGGAGAAAAAAGGAATAGTGATAAAAGCAGCGTTTGAAGTTGATCCTGCCAAAGTGGACAACAGGCATATATTCCATTATTCTGAAATACCCGAACGCGGTAACATTTTTATCGTTTCGCTGGTATCGAATAAAGGAGCTGGTGATAAAATCAAGGAATACCTTAATTTTATTGGCTATGAGGAAGGTAAGGACTTTATCCTTGCGGGATGACAATATTGCACCGCTAAAATCAGTTAAACATACAGTACGAGCAAACACCAATGAAGAAAGCAGTTCAAATATCTATCCTGATTTTCATGATGCTTTTCTTTACCACCGCTTCCGCACAGGAAGAGGATAAAGAAAAGCAGAAAAAAACACGTATTGAAATTATTGACGGCGATCTTATGCAGAAAATTGAGGAGCTGGGTCCTGATGTTATGCGCATTAGCGGCAACGTTGTTTTCAAGCACGACAGCATGTATCTATACTGCGACACTGCCTTCTGGTATAACAGTACCAATAGTCTTAAAGCGTGGGGAAATGTTCATATCAAAGCTTCAGACTCCCTGAATATCTTCGGTGAAGAACTTTTTTACCACGGAGATAAGCATAAGGCTGAAATGCGCGATGAAGTGAAGCTGGTGGATAACCAGATGATCCTAACCACAGATTATCTGGATTACGACCTGGCAGAGAATATTGGTAAATATACAGGCGGTGGTAAAATCGTGGACACTACTAACCAGCTTACAAGCCAGATAGGTTATTATTATGCTGATGAAAAGAATTTCTTTTTTAAGGACAGTGTCAATCTGGTGAACCCTCGTTACACGATGGATTCAGACACACTCATGTACAACACTTTAACAGAGATATCCTATTTCTTCGGGCCTTCCTATATTCGCTCAGATACAAATCTGATCTATTGTGAAAACGGGTGGTATGACACCCGCAGCGACCTGGCGCAATTTAACGAAAATGCAATGCTGACCAACAACCGCCACAGCCTGCAGGGCGACAGCCTGTTTTATGATCGCAACCTGGGGTTGGGAAAAGCATTCAGAAATGTTACTGTAATTGATTCTGTCCAGAATATTGTAATACTCGGAGAATATGGCAGGTTCCTGGAATCTACCCATAATTCAGTGATAACTGATAGCGCACAGGCAATACAGATAGACAATGGGGATTCACTTTTTCTGCATGCGGATACACTGCGGTACCTTGGTGATACAGCAAGGGAAGAAGGAAAACAATTGTTCGCCTATTATAAAGTTAAGTTATATCGCGTCAACTTGCAGGGCAAATGCGATTCATTGGTTTACAATGTAGAGGATTCACTTATAAAGATGTACCGCAATCCGGTTATCTGGTCAGGTAAAAATCAGCTTTACGCTGATTTTGTTAAGTTTTTCACGGGTAAGGGGCAGTCAAAAAAAGTTCATTTGCTGGGCAATTCCTATCTGTCTGAAATGGATGCAGACTCGAGCAATTTCAATCAGGTGAAAGGTAAAAACATGTATGGCTTTTTCAGGAATGATGAGTTATATAAAGTTGATGTGGAAGGGAATGCACAAACTGTTTATTTTCTTCGGAATGATGAAAACGAGCTGGTTGGTGTTCACTCGGCTCAGTCAAGTGACATAGTTATCAGGATACACCAGCGTAAGATCAGTAATATATCTTACAAAACCCAGCCTAGCGGGAAGCTTTATCCTCCTGCTAAGCTCCCTTCCAGTGAAGCTACAATAAAAGGCTTCAGATGGCAGGACCACACCCGGCCAAGGGATCGCTATGACATATTCCGTTGGGAGGAATAACCAGAATACCAGTATGGCTTATCTTGAATCAGGATGTCTGGTTT
>JBEPXQ010000264.1:3326-3848 GCA_041641835.1 Bacteroidales bacterium | reverse complement strand
GGAACTACTGGCTTTATATCACCTTCCTGCGGGATTGTATCCAGGCCGTTATACACCACATGAATTTTGTTATCAGGAAGCAGTTGCCTTTTCGCGTTAATCAGTTGTTTTGTTTTAACAGAATTTACGATTACACCGCTAAGCACATTTCTGAAAAACCAGCGATTAACGGGATGGGGATTCACAGCTAATGCTGTTCCCCGGCGGTAAAATATCTTTTTCACACCTGCCCGCCTGGCAGCCAGTCCGGCGGCCTTCATGTCTGATGGAAGATTTAATATGACCACATCAGGATTAATCATTTTAATCTGCTTTTCCAGCAGGCTCATTGCAAACGGATCAATAAAGGAGAGTTTTTTTATCCTGATCCCTGTAACCGGGAGGTTTTCTTCCCGGCACTTTTTTAAAAGTTCACCAGAACGGTGTGCGAGTATATTTACCCTGTAGTTCCTTTTATTCAATAGTGAAGCCATATCATAGTGCCACTTCTCTCCACCTCCCCAGGCCTTGTTGGTATTGATG
>JBEPXQ010000264.1:0-3316 GCA_041641835.1 Bacteroidales bacterium | reverse complement strand
TTGATGAACAATATGGATTTGCTGTTGCTCATTTTTCTGCTGCCTTTTTACGGTCTCTTTCCACCACAAAATAACTTGCGCCTTCCCTGCTGCTTATCTTCTTATCTGCGTACCTTACTGTTTCTTCCGGCTCATCATCCCTGAGTACTCCACCTGTATTCCGGGGAGAAATAAGTGGGTTGTCTTCCTCTTCCGGTGCCACAGTCATGGGTTTTGTCAGCACCATTATTTTTTCAATATCTTTGAGCATCCGCTGCTTTTCATCTGCCGATGGATCAAGACCGGCCAGCCTGTAGATTTCATTTATTTGCTCTTCACTAAAGTACATAGGAATGTTTTTACCGGAGGACAATCCGGCCCAGTTTATCGGCAATAAGCTGCACCTTTTTGTTAACGTTTTTTATATCGCTCATCAGTAGCAAAATCTCCTCATCGGGCTCATTACCATTCGTCTTTTTTAATTTTTCCAGAAGCTCCCTTTTGTGCTGCTTTAATTTATCCAGCTTAAACGCCAGCAGCGAATGCACTACCGTTCGCTCAATTGTATCGGATTCCAGCTGCACGTATATCTTATGCTTCTCTTTCCAGTTCTTGCTCAGCACCACAGGTTCAGTAAGCAAATCGATAGTGGTGCGGGCGATATCCTTATCTTCGTGTTGAATAAAATACCTGTCTTCCTTTATTTCTCCTTCATCTAAAAACTCTTTAAATATATCGAATATTTTCTGATAAATCGGCATGGTAAAACTGATTTCATCCTGCAGGATATCCGTTACAATGGCATCAGCCACATTAATTGATTCATTATCCTGTTGGTCCTGTGCTGCCATTCCTGTAGGTGTAAAGAAAAGCCGTCCGTAATTCAGCAACAACCTGATGATATTACGTTCCTGCACTTCAACAGACTCCTTATCAGGGTCCTTTTGCTCCACAGGTACCGTAACTGCTTCGGCAGGAGCTTCAGGTGCAACATCATCCGTGCGCATCTTTTTCCTGTAACTATCCCTCAGCAGTTTATTCAGTTCATTCATCAGGGTTTGCTCCTGCATATTGAGCAATGATGAACACTCTGAAATGTAAACCGTCCGCTTGATCTGATCGGGAATTTTACTGATGGTTTCCACTATTCCTTTTATCAGTCCGGCTCTTTTCACGGGGTCACCTTTCACTTCATCCAGCAACACGCTGGTTTTAAAAGTGATAAAATCACGGGCGTTTTCACGGATAAAGTTCAGGGTTTCTTCCGAACGGTGTTCCCTGGCATAGGAGTCGGGGTCTTCGCCTTCAGGAAAAAGAACAACCTTTACATTCATTCCCTGCTCCAGGATCATGTCAATCCCACGGAATGAAGCTTTCAGCCCGGCTTCGTCACCATCAAATAAGATGGTAATATTTTCAGTATAACGCTTTACCAGGCTGATTTGCTCTTTGGTAAGTGAAGTACCGGATGAGGCCACCACATTTTCAATCCCACTTTGGTGCAGTGAGATCACATCAGTATATCCTTCTGTCAGGAAGCATACATCCTCTTTGGCAATTGGAGTTCGGGCAAAATGTATCCCGTAAAGAATTTTACTTTTATTGTATATCTCAGTTTCAGGCGAATTGACGTATTTGGGCTTTTTCTTGTCGCTCACCAGTATCCGTCCGCCAAATCCTATAACCCTGCCTGAAAGGTTGTGAATGGGGAACATTACACGATTGCGGAACCGGTCAAAATCACGGTTACTTTTTGAAATAGTGAGCCCGGCCCGTTTGAGATATTCCAGCTTGTAACCCTGGTTAAGAGCAGCGGCTGTAAGGTCATCCCATTTTTCGGGACTGTAGCCGAGCTGGAACTTCTCAATTACCGCATCTGTAAATCCGCGGTTACGAAAATATGATAATCCGATTGATTTACCCTCATCGGTGTTCCAGAGCCTTTCGGCAAAGTGAGTGGCAGCAAAACTGTTGACAGCATAAAGGGTTTCCCGCTCCTTTTCCTCCTTCTTTTCTTCCTCAGTTTGCTCGGTTTCATCAATGTGGATGTTATATTTTGAGGCCAGATAACGCAGGGCTTCAGGGTAGGAGTATTTTTCGTGCTCCATCAGAAAACGGGCAGAATCTCCTGAGGCACCACAGCCAAAGCACTTATAAAATCCTTTGGAAGGACTAACAGTAAAGGAAGGGGTTTTTTCATTGTGAAAAGGGCACAAGCCAATCATATTCGCTCCCCGACGCTTCAGGTTAACAAATTCACCCACAACCTCCTCTACGCGGGCTGTACTTTTGATTTCCTCAACTGTTTCTTTTTTTATCACGGGTAAAATGCTTTATTGCCCGTTGGGAAATTTAATGTCTTTAATGTTTAATTGCAATGACTTTTTGCCGTTCCATTCATTCTCTTCCACATGATAGCATATGTCGAATGGGATCATCTTTTTCATATTTTCCCAGTGGTGGCCTTGCTGAAAGGCAATAGCTGAAAACTGCAGGTCATAATTATCAGGGTTCGCGGCTCTGAACTTCAGATGATTCTTACCCACTACCTTTGAGCCTCCATTATCCACAACCCTTTGGGTCATAAACACCGGCGACATATTGCCCGGGCCGAAAGGAGCAAACTGTTTTAATATTCTGAAAAATTTATCATTAATCGCTTCCAGCGGAAGCTCATGATCAATTTCTATCTCAGGAACCATTTGCCTCTCCGAAATATTGGCTGCTGCATAGTCCTCAAACCGCTCGATGAAAATATCCAGGTTTTCGGGACGTAATGAAAGGCCGGCAGCATATTTATGACCACCAAAGTTTTCGAGCAGATCATTGCACGCTGAAATGGCCTGGTAAATATCAAAATCCTTTACTGAACGGGCTGATCCGGTGATCAACCCATTATTGGAAAGCGTGAGTACGATGGTGGGCTTGTAAAATTTCTCTATCAGCCTGGAAGCCACTATCCCGATTATTCCCTTGTGCCAGTTTTTATTATATATCACGATGGATTTCCTGGCTTCAAACACTTCTCCTTCTGTGATAACACGATTGGCCTGCTCAGTGATAGAAGTATCCAGCTCCTTCCTGTCCTTATTATTCTGGTTGATTTCCTTGCCAATTCTCTGTGAAAACTGCTTATCAGTACAAATCAGCAATTCCACCGACTGATTGGCATCCTTCATCCTTCCGGCTGCATTAATCCTGGGCCCAACTATAAACACCAGATCACTGACTGTAAGCTGCTTGTTAAACACACAATCATCATCAGGCCCGGCCGTAAACCGCCGTTTGATATTACTGAACTCCAGTATGGCTTCAATGCCCGGCCTGGGGCTTTTAT
>JBEPXQ010000263.1:0-3859 GCA_041641835.1 Bacteroidales bacterium | reverse complement strand
ATCTCTCCGGTGAAATGGTAAACCGCTATCGCTTCAGCCCCGTGGAAGGCAAAAATATTGTGGAGCTGGTGGTGACATCCTCAGGGGATAACCGCTATATCGCTGCTTCCATGAGCGGAATCCGTGAACGCTATGACCGCTATGAAGATTATACGGATGGTTTATATCTCAGCGTTTTCAGGGAAGGAGAAGAAGCTGTTTCAAGATTTTACAAGTTGTCTAATCTGGGAGCTTTTTATAAAAAAGCCGATCCCGATATGTTCCGTTTCTTTCCGGGCAGGAAAAAAATGGCAGGTTCGGTAGGTTACCAGCTAAATATGCATCCGGAAATAAAGGGTGGAGGAAATGAAATGATTTTGCTGGCTGAAGCTTATTACCCGGAATATCACACGGAGTGGTACTATGATGCATACGGCATGGCGCACACCAGGTATGTGTTTGACGGCTATCGTTATACACATGCCCTGGCCATCGCTTTCAACAAAAAGGCTGAAGTAGTGTGGGATGAAGCTATGGAAATTAAAGGGATCCGGTCCTATTCAAGAGCTCACAGAGTAGATGCCATTTCCGGTGACGGAACCACTGGGATCGTTTATAATCTCGATAATGAACTGCATTATAAGCTGGTTAGCGGCGGAACCTCTGACGGAGGCCGGCAGGCTGTAACACTGCCGCTTATGCATGCTGACGATCAGCTTAAAGCCAGTGAAGAAGGACGTATCAGATACTGGTATGGAAGTTATTTGCTGGCTTCAGGATATCAAAAGATTGAAAACGACAGCAAAGGAAACCGCAGAATTTTCTACATATATAAAATTGCCTTTCAGTAGTAGAAGTTGATTAATTTTGGGACCTGAGATGCGCTCACGGATTATCGTCAATATAACAGCCCTGCTTTTAACCGGTGCACTATTCACCGCCTGCAACAATGCCAAAAGGTTGCCTGATGGACGGTACCTGCTTAAAAAAAACCAGATAGAAAGTCATGTGCCCGGTGTTAGCTCTTCCGAGGTCAGCAATTACATCAAACAAAAACCCAATAAAAAATTGCTCGGAGTATGGAGGTTTAAGCTTAGCATGTACATGCTTGGTGATCGCCTGGAAAAAGAATCAGGGATAAAAAAATGGTTGATGGAAAAGGTGGGGCAGGAGCCAGTGATTCTTGACACCTCGCTGGCCAACAGCTCGGTGAGGCAACTTGAATACTATCTTGGTAATAAAGGGTATTTTGATGCAGATGTATCCAAAGAAGTGGATACAAATAACCATAAGGCAACAGTTACCTATCATTTTCGCGCAGGAAAACCTTACCGGATAGACACTGTGATTTATGTGGTGGAAGATTCATCCTTGCGGGAAGAAGTGCTGGCCACACGTGAAAACTCATTGTTGAGAGAAGGAACCGTGTTTGATGCTGAAAAATTTGACGATGAGCGCGACAGAATTACCGATGTCCTGAGGAACAGAGGCTATTATTACTTTAATAAAAATTTTATCCGGTTTAAGGTTGACAGCGCTATGCAGGGCCGTAAAGTGAATGTGTATCTGCAGGTAAATAACCGGGTGTTTAAGGCTCAGATGTATAACGACAGCCTGGTTTCACTGCCACATTATAAGTTCCGTGTTAGAAATGTATATATTTATCCTGACTACGATGCATTGATTGATGAAACCGTAAATTATGATACCCTGGTACTTCAGGATAATGATAAAAAATACTATTACCTGTACAAAGGCGACCTGCCATATAAACCTGAGGTTTTAAACCGCTTTATATTTATAGAACCTGGAGAATATTACATGATGGAGGATGCCAGCATGACCAATACCAGGCTGGCCAACCTGCAGCAATTCAAGTATATCAATATAAGCTTCAGGAATATGTATGCTGATATGAAGCCCTGGTTTCGTGATACCCTGCCTAAAAACCTTGACTGCCACATAAGACTCACCCGTATCGACAGGCAATACTATGTATTTGAATGGGTGGGAAAAAATACCTCACGTGATCTTGGTACTGAAGTCAGCTTTATATACGGAAATAAAAATCTTTTCCGTGGGGCGGAAATTTTCAATGTGAATACTAATATCGCCATGGAAACCCAACGAGTGATAGGCGATAACGATGAACAGACCATATCGGAATTTCTTCCTTTTAATACTTTTGAGGCCGGGATCAATACCAGTCTTGAAATTCCGAAGTTTTTGCTGCCGGTGGACCAAAGCCGGTTTCCAGCTTATTTTAAGCCACACACAACGTTATTTGCAGGTTATAACTATCGCGAACGTCCCGATTATACAAGACATCTTACCAACTTTTCCTTTGGATATCTTTGGAATGAATCCCCTACCAAGCAGCACCAGCTTTATCCGCTCACCATCAATTCCATTAAGCTGCATCCTGATTCAAGTTTTATAGCAAAACTCAATGAAATAAATAACAAGAAATTTTTGATAGCCTACCAGGACCATTTGATAATCGGCTTGAAATATACTTTTTTATATAATAACCAGGCATTCCGAAGAAAAGCAAAGGATTTCTGGTTTTTCAGAGGGAATTTTGAAAGTTCAGGGCTGTTACTCAGTAGCTTTAACTGGCTTACAGATATGCCGAAAAATGCTGAAGACAGCTACGAGCTGTTTAACATACAGTATGCTCAGTATATCAGAATAGATGCAGATGTAAGATATTACTACAGAATTAATTTTGACAATGTAATCGCAACACGACTGGCCCTGGGAGTGGGCATACCATACTGGAATATGAAGGCGCTGCCATTTGAAAAAAGCTTTTTTGTTGGTGGGTCCAATGGTGTGCGAGCATGGCCGGTGCGTTCCATCGGACCAGGCGGATTCAGCGGCACCGTGAGCAATTTTGATAAAATTGGTGATATTAGCCTTGAAACCAGTGTGGAATACAGGTTTCCGGTTTACGATTTCGTCAAAGGAGCTATTTTCCTTGATGCCGGAAATGTATGGCTCAAAAACCAGACAAATGATTTTCCCCAGGGAAATTTTGAGTTTGATACCTTCTATAAGCAGCTGGCAGTGGGTACTGGATTGGGCATTCGCCTCGACTTCTCATTTTTTGTATTACGCGTGGATGCCGGAATAAAAATGATTGATCCGGCGGAACCTGCCGGAAGCCGCTGGGTGCTTAATCAATACCGCTTAAAGCATACCAACTTCAACTTTGGTATCGGATATCCGTTCTAAGTGATAGCTTCGGATTAATAACTACAAAATTAACCACAGAATGAACAGCGAAAGATTTAATGATAATTTCCTGAATGCTTATCCTTACGAACCCACGGAAGATCAGCTAAGAGCTATTTATGTGTTGTCACGGTTTATTTTTACTTCAAAACCCCGGCCACTGTTCGTTTTGAAGGGATATGCCGGAACCGGGAAAACCAGCATTGTCAGTACGCTCGTGAACCTGCTGCCGCGAATAGGGCAGAAGGCTGTTTTGCTGGCACCCACCGGTCGTGCAGCTAAGGTGCTTAGCAACTATTCAGGGCAACCCGCTACTACCATTCACAAGCGGATTTATTTTACTCAGGCAGGTGCTGATGGTGCTGTGCATGTGTCATTACAGGCAAATAAATTCAAAAACACGATCTTCGTGGTGGATGAAGCTTCCATGATACACGACAGCAGTATGAATGAGGGTGGTTTCGCCGGCAGAAGCCTGCTGGAGGACCTGTTTAATTATGTGTATAACGAACAAAACTGCAAGCTGATCCTGATCGGCGATAACGCCCAGCTGCCACCGGTTGGCAGCGATGAAAGTCCTGCACTGAATCTTAAATGGCTGAAAAAATCTTTCAGCCTTACTGCAGGATTGAGCGAGATGAAG
>JBEPXQ010000262.1:0-3870 GCA_041641835.1 Bacteroidales bacterium | reverse complement strand
CTGATATCTACTTCCAGGCACGAGAAGCAGCCAATTCTTTCTACACTAATATCCCGGATATAGTAGCGGAATATATGGAGGAGATCACTAAGATGACTGGACGTAAATACCGTCCGTTTACCTACTATGGCGATCCTGAAGCAGAAAATATTGTTATCGCTATGGGTTCCGTTACCGATACCATCCGCGAAACAATCGACTACATGAATAAGAATGGTGAGAAAACCGGTATGATCGCAGTTCACCTGTATCGTCCGTTCTCAGCTAAATATTTCATGGAAGCCGTTCCGGATTCAGTAAAACGCATCGCCGTTCTTGACAGAACCAAGGAAATTGGTGCCAATGGCGAGCCCCTTTACCTGGATGTGAAAGACATCTTCTACGGTAAAGAAAATGCGCCATTAATTGTTGGTGGCCGCTACGGACTTAGCTCCAAAGACACCACGCCTGCACAGATCATTTCAGTGTTTGAGAACCTGAAACGAAACGAGCCCAAAAACAATTTCACCGTTGGTATTACTGACGATGTTACATTTACCTCACTGCCCGTGGGCGAGGAGCTGGATACAGCTACTGAAGGTACTTTCAGTGCCAAATTCTACGGTATCGGTTCCGATGGAACTGTAGGAGCAAACAAAAACTCCATCAAGATTATCGGTGAAACCACTGATAAATTTGTTCAGGCTTATTTCTCTTACGATTCCAAAAAGTCTGGGGGTGTAACCACCTCACACCTGCGTTTTGGCGACAGCGAGATCCGCTCGACCTATCTGGTGAATAAACCTGATTTCGTTGCCTGCCACGTGCCAGCTTATCTCGATAAATATGATATGCTCAAGGGCCTTAAACCTGGCGGTACTTTCCTGCTGAACTCAATCTGGGACGCAGAGGAAACCAAAAAACGCCTACCCGATGGGATGAAGAAATATATCGCCGAAAACGATATCAAATTCTACATCATTAATGCTACCGAAATAGCTACTGATATCGGACTTGGTAACCGCACCAATACCATCATGCAAAGTGCTTTCTTCAAAATTGCTGAAGTAATTCCTTATGAAAAGGCAGTGGAAGAAATGAAGAGCTTTATCGTGAAAAGCTTTGGACGTAAAGGAGAGGACATCGTTAATATGAACAAAGCTGCTGTGGATAGAGGTGGCGAGCATGTTCACAAGGTAGAGGTTCCTTCTGAATGGAAAAATCTTTCCGGCGACCGTGAGCACACAACCGATGATGGCGACAAGCCAGAATTTGTGAAGAACGTGGTTGACCCTATCAATGCACTCAAAGGTGATGACCTTCCGGTAAGCGCTTTCACCGGTCGTGAAGACGGTACCTTCCCCAACGGAACTACTGCTTATGAAAAGCGCGGTATTGCTGTTGATGTACCTGAATGGATACCCGAAAACTGTATCCAGTGTAACCAGTGTGCTTATGTGTGCCCGCATGCAGTGATCCGTCCATTCCTGCTTGATGACGATGACAAAGCCAAAGTACCACAGGATATGGTAACCCTCGATGGTAAGGCCAACATCAAAGGATACCATTTCCGTATCCAGGTGAGCCCGCTCGATTGTACCGGTTGCAGTAACTGCGTGGAGGTATGCCCCTCAAAAGAAAAAGCGCTTGTAATGAAGCCGCTTGATTCGCAGCGCGATCAGCAGGATAACTATGAGCTTCTGAGCAAAGAAGTGGGTTATAAGATTCCTGAAAAAGTAGATATCAAGAAAAATGTTAAGAACAGCCAGTTTGCACAGCCACTATTTGAATTCCACGGTGCCTGCGCAGGTTGCGGCGAAACACCATACGTGAAGCTGATCACACAGCTGTTTGGCGACCGTATGCTGATTGCCAACGCCACCGGATGTTCTTCCATTTACGGAGGTTCTGCTCCATCCACACCATATACCACCAACAAAGACGGACACGGTCCGGCCTGGGCAAATTCCCTGTTTGAAGACAACGCGGAGTACGGCTACGGTATGGCACTTGGTGTACAAAGCATGCGCGACCGTATTGAAGACCGCATGAAGAAAGCCATGGACAACGGCATCAGCGACGAAGTGAAAGATGCTTTTAATGCCTGGCTCGAAAACAAGGAAAATGCTGAGGAGTCCAGAAAGGTTTCCAATAAGGTAATGCAAGTGCTGGAAAATGAAAATGCCAACTGGGCAAAAGAAATCAAAGCACTCAAGGATTACCTGGTGAAGAAATCAGTATGGATGTTTGGTGGCGACGGCTGGGCCTATGACATCGGCTACGGCGGACTGGACCATGTACTGGCTTCAGGCGATGACGTGAATGCCCTGGTTATGGATACCGAGGTATATTCCAATACCGGCGGACAGGCTTCCAAAGCTACTCCCGTTGGTGCTGTGGCTAAATTCGCGGCTTCCGGTATGAAGACCCGTAAAAAGGATCTTGGTATGATGGCAATGACCTACGGTTATGTTTACGTGGCTCAGGTGGCCATGGGAGCTAACCAGAGCCAGCTACTCAAAGCAATGCGCGAGGCAGAAGCTTACCCGGGACCATCCCTGGTGATTGCTTACAGCCCATGTATAAACCACGGCCTGCGACGCGGAATGTCAAGCACCCAGAATGAAGAGAAGCGCGCGGTAGAAGCCGGTTACTGGCACCTTTACCGATACAATCCACTGTTGGAAAAAGAAGGTAAAAACCCATTCCAGCTCGACTCCAAAGAGCCCGACTGGAACAAGTTTGACGACTTCATTGATGGTGAAATCCGTTACACCACTTTGCAGAAATCCTTCCCTGTGGAAGCAGACAGGCTCTTCAAAATCGCCAAAGAGGATGCGCAGTGGCGCTACAAATCCTACAGACGACTGGTTGATTTCGATTACAGCAAGTAATCAGATCAAAACCAATAAAACCCTAACCGCCTTTGGAAACAGAGGCGGTTTTTTTATGATGTTTTTTATTTGGGCGGCTTAACGGTCTGCGGCTCCAAGCTGCACAGCCGCCAGCGGGGCCCTGCAAACTGCCTGCAGCGAGCTTCCTCTGGTCGCTGCTGCCTGCAGTGCAGGGCCCATCGCTGCCGCCTGCACAGGCTTTCCACCTACGCCCTGCCGCAGCAATTCGCCGGCCTGTATGCCCCTTTTGCATATCTTTTTGTAACTTTACCAATATAAACTATTCAAAACCCCAAAGGCATGCGAATAACTGTTTTTATTGTATTAGCCCTCTTGTTCTTTATGGCTTGCCGTAGCACTGATCCGGTTACAGAAAAACTTGCAGGCAGAGACAAGGAACAAGTGAAACCGGAACTCCTTGATTCCCTTTCACCATATTTTTATTTAAATTATGGTTATGAGATGATTACTCCGGATAGTGAATACGTACTGATAAACCTTTCATCACGTAAACTTCAAAGCAGACATGGGCGGAAGAGTGGTGTGTATGGTAAGGAAGCTGTACGTTATTGGAATATTTATTTTTATAATCTTACTACAGGTGAGGGGCATCTGTTGACCAGAAAAAAAATAGGCATTGAGGAAATATATGCTTATGGCAAGAATCAGACAAGTAGTGTCAAAGTTTTGGATGGTAAAATTACCTATGTTATAAAAGATACAGATTATAATCAGGACGGGCTATTTAATTATGTGGATCCGGAATTTCTGTTTGTTTCAGATTACGACGGTTCTAACTTCCAGCGTATATCACCTGAAGGTGAAAACATGACTTATTATTCTATTATTCCGGGATCTGATGATATTCTGATTAAAACTGAACGTGATTCTAATCAGGATTCAACATTTAATTTACGAGATGAAAAAATATGGTACCACGCGAGAATAGTTGAAGGGCAATGGAAGTTAAGCGAAATGATAAATAATGAAACAAGGC
>JBEPXQ010000261.1:361-3887 GCA_041641835.1 Bacteroidales bacterium | reverse complement strand
TATCTGTCTATTTTACCTGTTGACCAGGGTATTGAACATACAGCAGGAGCATCTTTTGCACCAAACCCTGATTATTTTGATTCTGAAAACATCGTGAAGCTGGCCATTGAAGGTGGTACAAATGCTGTTGCATCCACTATGGGAGTGCTGGCGTCGGTGGCCAGGAAGTATGCACACAAAATTCCTTTCATTGTTAAGATCAACCATAATGAACTTATGACCTATCCCAATACCTATGACCAGATTCAGTTTGGAAGCGTGGAAGAGGCATGGGAAATGGGTGCTGCCGGGATAGGAGCTACCATATATTTTGGCTCTCCGGAATCAAACAGGCAGATAATTGAAATTGCGCAGGCTTTTGAGCGTGCACACGAGCTTGGCATGTACACCGTGCTTTGGTGCTATCTTCGAAACAGTGAATTTAAAACCGATAAGGATTATCATGTGGCAGCAGACATGACCGCACAGGCTAATCATCTTGGAGTAACTATCCAGGCTGATATCATTAAGCAGAAGCTCCCGCTGAATAATGGCGGATTTAAAGCCATTGATTTTGCTAAAACACATGATAAGGTTTACAGCGAGCTCAGCACCGATCACCCCATAGACCTTACACGCTATCAGGTTATCAACAACTATATGGGCCGCAGTGGGCTTATAAATTCCGGCGGAGCTTCAAAGGGCGACAGCGACCTGCAGGATGCCATCACTACTGCTGTTATTAATAAACGTGCAGGCGGGATGGGCCTTATTTCAGGGCGAAAAGCTTTCCAGCGTCCGCTTAAAGAAGGTGTGGAATTGCTCAATGCTATTCAGGATGTCTATCTGTCAAAAGAAATTGATATAGCTTAATCTGATATTGCTAAATATACTTTAAGGTGTGAGTTTAAGAAACTCACACCTTTTTTTATTAACAGATTATCTTTTTCAGGAGTTTTAAAATTTGTTGCCTGATTTTTTGTCCGGGTTAAAATCATTTTGTTTTTTTGCGCCCTTAAATTATGGCAGTAGAAGTAGAACAAATACCAATCAGGCAAATAAAACCCGGACCGGTGGTGCAGCAAACTGCATACTGGGCCAGGGTGAAAGACCGTCAGGGAGCTGAACCCTGTGCTTTCAGAATAAAGGCAGACCTGTCAAATCTCTATATCAATCATGCTCGATACAGTGATCTCGAATCAGAAGATGATGATATTCTTATTATCCTTCAGCAGATAGATCAGTACCATAAGATAGCTTATGTGCCCTATGGCCCCACCATGTATCCTCATGATGAATACCAGGGAAGTTTTCTTGAAGAATTATCGGAGGTCATCAGGCCTCACCTGCCCGGTGGTTGTATTCTGATACGGTATGATCTAAACTGGGAATCTTTATGGGCTGGGGAAGATGAGATGTCAAACGGTAACTGGGACGGGCCACCTGAAAAACGGGTGCAGGAAATGCGCTTCAATTTCAATACCGAAAACTGGAATTTCCATAAAGCCGGAACAGACATTTTACCCTCCAATACAATTTTTTTAAACCTGAAGAAGACACAGGAGGAGCTGCTCAGCAGAATGAAACCTAAAACAAGATATAATATCAGACTGGCTGCCCGGCGCGGAGTGCAAGTGGATAGTTGCGGGCTTGAAAATATCGACATCTGGTATGATCTGTATGATCAGACTTCGGGTAGAAACGGCATTCGTAGTAATGATAAAGCTTATTTCCGGGATGTGCTGGAAACACGTGCCGCGGATACAAATTCTCCTGCTGATGTGGAACTGTTGATTGCATCCAAAGAGCATCAGCCCCTGGCTGCCATGTTTTTTGTAAGCACGGCTGAGCGCGCCACTTATCTGTATGGGGCATCATCCAATAACAATCGCAGGGATATGGCTCCTTATGCATTGCAATGGGAAGCTGTGAAGAAGGCGCAGCAAAAAGGATGTGCAGAATACGATATGTTTGGGGTTTCATCAAAGCCCGATCCTTCCCATCCCTTGTATGGCCTATACCGATTCAAATCAGGCTTTGGTGGTGAAGTTTTTCATCGAATGGGCTGTTGGGATTATCCCCTGGAGGATGAGAAATACGCGCAGTTCAAAGCCAGGGAGATGAATGCAGCCGGATTTCATGTGTGATGAGTTAAAATCAAACACACGTATTTTATTACTTTTAAACATTTGATAATTTGACAAATAACCTGGGATTCATTATATTTGGGTACAATATTCAGCTTAAATGATTATTTGAAGGAGTGAATTAATCTTTTTGGAAAGCAAACTAATACCCCCATAAAATGAAAACTACCCCAGGATTTATCAGTATTGCACTGTTGTTATCAATTTCGCAGGTTTTATTCTCTCAGGGAGCTGAAAATGCCCTTGATTTTGACAACTCAAATTCCTCGTATGTGGAGATAGCTGATGATGCTTGGCTAAGACCTTCGCAGTTTACAATTGAAGCATGGTTTAAAATTGAAGCTTCATCCGGTGATCATCAAATAATTATTTCTAAGCAATTGGGAACCACAGCAGCAAACAGCTATGCCCTTTATTGTTTACATAATGGTGGAGCCTATAATCTAAGATTTTACGGTTTTGGAAGTAGTGTACACATCTGGTCATCCAATTTTGAATTGGGTGTATGGCATCATGCAGCAGCAACCTTTAATGGTTCAACAGTCTATTTGTACCTGAATGGAATTGAGGTGGCTTCTGCTTCTCAGGGTAGTACCCCAACTTATGATTCAAATCCTGTTTTGATAGGAGCTGATAATGATGATGCCAATAATGACTATGAATTCTTTTTTAATGGTGAAATTGATGAGGTAAGAATGTGGAGTACAGCTAAAACAGAAGCTGAAATCCGCAGTAATATGAACAGGACGCTCAGCGGTTCTGAAACTAATCTATCTGCTTACTGGAACTTTGATTCAGGAAGTGGAAGCACATTAAGCGACCAGACATCAAATGGTAACAACGGCAGCCTGGGCTTTAACAGCGGAGGCAGTAACCCTACCTGGATAACATCTGCCGCAAAAGCAGGTGATGAGTCTATATTCTCTTTAGCTGATGCCGATATCTCGGAAAAAGCAGGATGTATGGTTGATGTTGATTTGAGTAATGAAGGCAACACCTATTCATATTCAGTTTACCAGGTGAATTCGGCACCAAATTCCACAAATAATTTGCTTTCCTATGTAGCTGCCAAATATTGGGAGATAAATGCCAGCGACTCAGATTTTGACGGTGACTTTTCTGCCGTTATTGATTTTCATTATGACGAAATTAGCGGGATTTCAGATGAAAGCAGTTTGAAGCTTTACACGAGAGATGATGCAACTGATGACACCTGGGCAAATGCTTCTGCTACTCTTTTTGATGGAGGTAATAATGCCGATGGAAACGGATATATGCGTCTTAATCTTGACGAGTCAAGCACAGGCGATTTTAGTGGTCAATACATTATCACAAGCAGTGATGTTGATAATGAACCTTTACCTGTTGAGCTTATATCATTTTCTGCAATACAGCAAGAG
>JBEPXQ010000261.1:0-351 GCA_041641835.1 Bacteroidales bacterium | reverse complement strand
AGCATAGCGGTAAAACAAAGCTATGGCAATTCAAACAGTATTAAAAACTATTCAGTTACCGACAACCCTCAAAGGTACCGGAGATTGTTTTATCGCTTGAAACAAGTGGATTTTGACGGTGGGATTGTATTTTTCGAACCAGTGGAAGTTGCATATAATTCCAGTGAAATTATTACCAGATACTATCAGGAAAAGGAATTTATATACATAGACGTATCTGTATCTGACAAAATGTTTGAAGTTGCATTAATAGATATGATGGGAGAGATTAAAATAAGGAAAACAGCTACAGGAGATTTCATCAGAATAAATACCACAGCACTGGCAAGCGGACTATATGTGCTTCATATC
>JBEPXQ010000260.1:0-3898 GCA_041641835.1 Bacteroidales bacterium | reverse complement strand
GGCCAGGTATAAATGCTCTCACCTCCGGTTCCAGCTTTAAACTCAGGTTGTCACTCACGTCGAAATAAAACAGATGAGCATCCACAGTGGCATCCACGATGTTAAGCAGGTAAATGCCCGCGGTTATCAGGATGCTCAGCTCAAGGTTGCGACGGTATAGCTCCCGGCGTTGTTTGATATTTTCAGTGCTGTATCTGATTTTAGTTACAGTGGTTGTATCATTATCGGTGCGGGCAATATAAGCTTCCCTGTATTCCTGGTATTTTTTATTATTCTGATGGATATAATATCCCGAAGTTCCCAGGGCTGCATATACAAGGGGGATTTTCCAGTATTTTCGGTTGTAAGCCTGCCCCAGTCCCGGCAGTATGGCTGACAGCCGTGCTGCCCTGGCTGGCGAATGAAGCCTGAGGGTGGAATCAACCCCGGGTGTTACAGTAATATATCCGGTATCAGGCGGCATATCGCGTGCAGGGCTGATAGTGTCTGTCTGGGCCGTGGCCCGGGTGCCGAATAATAACAGAAGCAGCAAAACTGCTGCAACAGGAAGCCTATCAGTTATTCTGATATTTCCCGCTGGTTTTTTTATTTTCCGGAACAGATTCACTTCACTCTACAGATTATGTATGCAGTTGCTCCAGGGATGTTATCAGCTTTTCCAGGTGTTCATCGGAATCAAAGGAAATGGTAATATTCCCTTTTCCTTTGTCGTTGCGTTTCATCTGAACTTTGGTCCCCAGTTTATCTGACAAACGCTGCCCGGCCTGTTTATATTTTTCAGGCAGCTTATTTCCTGTCCGTGGTTTACGTGCCGGCTGTTGTTTTTCGGCTGCCAGGTTTTGTACAATATTCTCCACATCTCTTACTGATAGCCCGTTCTCTATGATTTCCCTGAGAATATCCAGTTGCATTTCCTCATCGTCCACGTTCACCAGTGCACGGGCATGTCCCATGCTTAGTTGTCCATCGCGCAGTGCAATCTGTATATCGGGTGGCAGTTTTAACAACCTCACATAATTGGTGATGGTGGAGCGCTTCTTACCCACGCGTTCCGAGAGTTTTTCCTGTGTGAGGCTGCATTCTTCCAGTAACCGCTGATAGCTGATGGCCACCTCAATGGCATTAAGATCACGGCGTTGGATGTTTTCCACCAGCGACATTTCCAGCATCTGCTGGTCGTCGGCAATCCTGATAAAGGATGGCACATGCTTCAGCCCGGCCATACGCGAAGCACGTAAGCGCCGTTCTCCGGAGATCAGCTGATAGTTATCATAGCCCATCTTGCGAACCGTGAGTGGCTGTATGATGCCTTGTTCCCTGATGGATTGCGCCAGCTCTTCCAGTCCGTCGGCAGCAAATTCCGAGCGTGGCTGAAAAGGATTAGCTTCGATACTGTCAACAGGAATTTCTGCTACTGATCCGGCTACATATTTACCCGAATCCACCCCGCTGGAAGTAATATCGGTATCAGGATTTTCCAGCAATGCTCCAAGTCCTTTTCCCAGTGCTTTCTTCTTTGCGCTCATCGATTATTCCTTTGTCCTGATTTGTTTATCCTCGTTTTTCATCTTGGTCATATCATTACGCTGCAGGATTTCCCGTGCCAGGTTCAGGTAATTGATGGCGCCAGTGGAATCGGCATCATGCATAATGATGCTTTCACCGTAGCTGGGAGCTTCTCCCAGGTTTGTATTACGGTGGATGATGGTGTCGAAAACCATTTGCTGAAAGTGAGTTTTAACCTCACTAACTACTTGCTTGGCAAGGCGCAGGCGACGATCAAACATGGTCAGCAGCAGACCTTCTATTTCCAGATCAGAGTTCAGGCGCGACTGTACTATCTTGATGGTATTTAGAAGTTTGCCCAGACCCTCCAGAGCAAAATATTCACACTGCACCGGGATGATAACTGAATGTGCTGCCGTGAGGGCATTTACGGTTATCAGGCCCAGGGAAGGAGAACAGTCGATAACAATAAAATCGTAATCATCAATAATCTTACCGATGACCTTACGCATGATCTTTTCCCTGTTGGGCATGTTGATCATTTCAATTTCAGCTCCCACCAGGTCAATATGAGCCGGCAACAGCTGAAGGTTGGGAGTCTCGGTATCCAGTATAATGGCCGAGGGTTCCTGGTCATCGATCATGCATTCGTAAATGGATGTTTTTACATTTTTCGGATCAAAGCCCACACCGGAAGTGGCATTGGCCTGTGGATCAGCATCGATCAACAGTACTTTTTTATCCAGCACGGCGAGCCCCGCGCCCAGGTTGATAGCAGTGGTGGTTTTTCCTACGCCACCCTTCTGATTAGCTATGGTTATTACCTTTCCCATTAATTATAACCTACAGATTTATGGTTTTACCTATGTCTAATAATATGAGTTCTTTCTGCACGGATGAAAACTGCTCAACGGCTTCTTCTTTATCAATAGCGGTACCCTCAAAGGTATCGTAGTGCATACCTATAATGGTTTTGCACTTTATGAAATCAGAAGCCATAATGGCTGATTCCTTATTCATGGTGAATTTCCCGCCTATGGGCAGAAAAGCAAACGCCAGGTCTTTAAATTCGGTAATCAGTTTCATGTCGGTAGTCAAACCGGTATCGCCGGCAAAATAGAAACTACCTTCTTCGCTTTCCACTATAAATCCACCGGCAACACCCCCGTAGCTGCCATCAGGCAGGCTGCTTGAATGCGCGGCCTGCACATAGCTTACACGTCCGATATCAAAAACAGTGGAGCCTCCGATATTCATGGGGTGCAGCTTTTCAAGGCCTTTGGTTTTATACCAGTTAACTATTTCATAGTTGGCCAGCAGTGTGGCATTGGTTCTTTTTGCAATTGCTTCTGCATCCAGCAGATGGTCAATATGACCATGGGAAACCAGGATGTAATCGGCTTCCAGTTTATTTATATCGATTTCTTCTGCCAGTGGATTATCACTGATGTAGGGGTCAAAAAGCAGCTTTTTTCCCTTTACCTCCACTGAAAAGCAGGAGTGTCCGTAGCTTGTAACTTTCATTTTATACCTGTTTTGTTGTCTGCACAAATTTACGGAAATATTCCGGTAGTGGAATATTTAGCCGCAAGATTAAACACAAAAAGCTGACAGGCAAAGCTGTCAGCCTCGAAAAAATATTTTTTAAAGTTTACTCCTTTGAGGTGTCTTCTGAATCCAGGTCATCAAAACTCACATCAGAAAAAGAGGAACTGTCAAGCTTAGTGTCTTCCTGCTTATCATCATTGTTCTCGTACCCTTTATTGTCCTCATCACTGTATTCCTTGTCGTGGGTCTTTTCTACCACCTCCTGCTTTGATTTGATGAACTCAATTACATCTTCCAGTGCTTCGGTGAATTTCTCGAAGTCTTCCTTGTAAAGAAATAATTTGTGTTTTTCGTAGAAAAATTTGCCCTGTTCTTTGCTAAATCTACGCTTGCTCTCGGTGAGGGTAAGATAATACTCGCCTTTGCGTGTTTCCTTTACATCAAAAAAATAAGTCCTTTTGCCTGCTCTCACCGCGTTTGCGTAAATCTCATTTCTCCCTGTGTTCTCTGCCATATGTCTAACATTAATTGATGTTCAGCAAATAATAATCCTTATCAAAGGCAAATATATGAAGAAATATTTCTCAAGCAATAAAATTCTTCATTAATGATATATAAATTAAATATTATCCCGGTCAGAGCTGTCTTTTAGCTATAGGAACCCGCCAGTACGTTTATCAGTGATACTGTTTGGAACCTTTTGACATGACTGGTAATAGCTGGGGGAATTAGGAAGTTATTTTGTTTTGGCTGCATAAAAACCATTACTTTTGCAGGGCTGAAACAGGAAAAATAAGAGATGCTTACAAGAAGACATTTGAGGATTAAGGTGATGCAGGCTGTT
>JBEPXQ010000259.1:0-3905 GCA_041641835.1 Bacteroidales bacterium | reverse complement strand
TGTCCACCGCCTTTGCCATAGAACGCGCTCGGGAGGTTGGCATTAATAAAGTGCTGGGAGCACACCGGATGAAGCTGATCAGGAGCTTTACGCTGGAGGCGGTATTTACGGCCTTTATGGCCTTTATAATTGCAATTGTATTAACTGAAATCTTTATCCCTGTTTTAAATAATCTGACAGGAGCCGATGTTTCTTTGCTGAAAACTGCATACAAAGGAAATGGCAGCTTTATCATCTTTAGCGTGTTGATAATCCTGATAACCGGATTGCTGAGTGGCATTATTCCTGCTGTTGTTTTGTCACGCTTTGCCCCGGCAGATGTACTAAAGGGCAATAGTCCGGCTATTCTTTCACATCGCAAAGGTGGCAGCAGTCTTTTCCGTAAATCTCTGATAATATTCCAGTTCATAATATCCCTCACACTAATCATTTGCACCCTTATAGTGTGGAAACAAACCAATTATATCAAGAATCACGATCCTGGATTTAACAGGGATAATATTCTGATCATGGATGCGCGCTTTGAGAAAGATCCGCTTACCAGGATGAATAGCCTGAAGGAAGAACTACTGCAGCATTCTGCCATAAGCCATGTTTCCGCCTCACGAGATTATCCTGGCTATCATGCCGGCAGCCTTTTGTTTTATTGGAAAGAGAATAATGAGGATAAACAGCAGTCGATGAACATGTTTGTGGTGGACGAACATTATGCTGAATTAATGGGCCTTAAGATGCTGGATGGAGAATTTTTCAGCGGGAATGGAGCAGAACAGCAAACAGCAGTAGTGATAAACCGTGCGGCTGCCCGCTCGATTGGCTGGAGCAATCCGGTTGGAAAAGATCTGCATTCATATTATGCACCCGAGGCAAAAGTTACGGGTATGGTTAACGATTTCAACTATACCTCATTGCGCAATCCGGTGGAGCCACTGGTAATGTTGTATATGCCTCATGCTTCGCGGAAATTGTCGGTAAGGATTAGCGGGACCAATACACAGGCAACAATCAGGTATATAGAAGAGACCTGGGATAAATTTAGCGATGGGCTTCCGTTTAAATATGAAATGCTTGGTAACAGGCTAAACCAGCAATATAAATCAGAGGAAGAAATCCTGAAGTTGTTGAACCTGGCAGCCGTTCTGGCGCTTCTGCTGTGCTGTCTGGGTCTGCTGGGATTGTCGAGCTATGCCACGCGCAGCAGGACAAAGGAGATAGGAATAAGAAAAATATTGGGAGCAGGGAACCAGGAAATAATCATAACGCTGATCCGGGATTTTTTCAGCAGCATCATACTGGCAGGAATCATTGCCTTCCCCCTCTCCTGGTTTATCATGAACCTTTGGCTGGAGTCGTATGCATATCACGTGCGACCCGGAGCAGGAGTATTTGTTTTTTCACTTGTGTTTATCGCGGTGATTACCTTCACTACCGTTATTTGGCAGGCACTTAAAGCGGCAGGAATGAACGTGGCTGCCGCATTAAAGTTTGAATAATATCCATCAGGGAATCAAATTATTTACCTCCTGGAATGAAGGATTTTCAAATAAGTATGAAGTATCAGCAAGTATCAGGTCAACAATGGGAAGTGTAACAGAGCCGCTACTACCAAATCCGGCCTCCCAGCATTTCTGTTGCATTTCATCCCGCTTTTGTGAATCGTCATCTATATCATAATAGGTAAAGCTCACATCATTCTTTTCGCAATTATTTAAAAAGCGCTCACAATTGCTGCAAACCGCTCTGCCATATACAAGCAATTCATACTGTTGGCTTTTGTTTTCAGGCTTGTCTTCCTCTTTTTCACATGAAATAAAAACAAGCGGCAGCCAGAACAGCAGGATTAAAGAAAAAAAAGTGTGTTTCATTTTCAGCCTTTATTTGCAGGATTTATAGCTACGAGAAAAGACTCAGGGCAATGTATCTTTCACTTCCTGCAAAACAGGATTAACAAACATATGAGAGGCATTATCAAAATATGCATCTACCACCGGAAAAGTAACGCTACCACCACCTAAACCAGCAGCATTCAACTTGTCCCACATTTCCTGCTTCTTCACATCGTTTGTATCCACATTGTAGAATTTATAATCCATACCCTCTGCATCACAAGCACTTTTAAAGCTGATGCAATTACCGCAGGATGGCCGCCCATATACAAATATCTGGTATTCCGGGGTAGTGATGTTGTTATTATTGTTTTCCTCTTCCTTTTCACATGATCCCAAAACAAAAGAGAAAGCGGCAATCATCACAATGAGTGAATTTTTAAAGAATTTCATAGGCAATTATCTTTTATTGATTTAAGTTGTAAAAATAATCAATATTTCACTGAAGTCAAAAATAATATGAACAAGGTTGCCTTCGGGCAGGTCTTCTTATGGAGCAATCCACAAAAGATGCCAGATATATATTCTGGCATGGGATTTGATCAAAAAGAAATTACTATTTTTGCAACGTTCTTAAAAATTATGGGGCTGACATGGATTTGACAGCAAGTCGAGTTGAACTGTAAGCATGCCGAGCATTGGGTAACTGGCTCGCAAATCTCAGTTCTCAACCGCCTATAAATGGCAATGATTACAATTATTCAATGGCCGCGTAATCAAACGGATTGCGTCCCATTTGTTCCCCGGGCGACCACTCTTACCGGTGGCCCGGAAGGAGCATCATAAAAAGGTAAGATAGTTGCAGAGCCTGTTCCGCCTCTGCAGCGAAATTCAGGAACTACGGAGGTCATCGGTTTGTTCCGTACCAGTGATCTCCCGACAATTCAAACCGGAGCTAAGCATGTAGAAAGCATTTTAGCTGCTTGTTTGGACCCGGGTTCGATTCCCGGCAGCTCCACCAGAAGATTAAGGCCCGTGCAGGTTTGCACGGGCCTTTTTTATGTCAGCTAATATTATCTATGCTTAGAATTAAATTCATTAGTTCAAATATGGCAAAGAGAATCTGTTAATCCTCCACTTTCCTTACTTTTGTAAAAAAAGCTTATGCAAAAAATACTGATCATAATCAACGATGCTCCCTACGGAACAGAAAAAGCATACAATGCCCTTCGAATGGCCATGACACTGCAAAAGGAACATGGCGATAAGGTTGAAGTGAAGATATTCCTGCTTGCCGATGCCGTGTTTTGCGGACTGCCGGCCCAGAAAACCGCTGATGGATATTACAATATCGAACGTATGCTGAAATCAGTGATCAAGCGCGGTGCTGAAGTAAAAAGCTGCGGCAGCTGCTCACAGGCCCGTGGTATTGCTAAACTGCCTATGATTGAAGGCGTGGAATTGAGCAATATGAAGGAGTTTGGCCAATGGACCGTGGAATGCGACAAAGTACTTAGCTTTTAGCATGACAATTAAGCACCGTCATTTTATTATGCATAAACCGGCAGGCTACCTGTCGCAATTAACTACCAACCAGCGAAATCAGCAAAAGAAAAAGCTGTTGACTGATCTTTTTGATTTCCCTGAAGGGACCATGGCTGTTGGGCGTCTCGACTTGCAGTCGGAAGGCTTATTATTCCTGACCACTGATGGAAAACTCAGTGATCACATCCGAAGTAAAAAGGTGGAGAAAGAATATTATACCGAGCTGGACGGAGTAATTACTGATGAAGCTGTAAAAAAACTTGCGCAAGGCGTTGAGATCAGTATCAATGGAAAACCATACACTACGCTGCCCTGCCAGGTACAGCGCTTATCAGAACAGCCTGAGGTTCCGCCATTGCAAAACACCCGGGTCTCCCGCCACCGCCCAACAAGCTGGATATGCATCACCATTACTGAGGGCAAATTCCGGCAGGTGAGGAAAATGACAGCTGCTGTCGGATATCCTACCGTGCGACTGATAAGGATGAGAATAGGGAGTTTAAAATTGAATAAATTACCGTCCGTCAAAGTATT
>JBEPXQ010000258.1:0-3906 GCA_041641835.1 Bacteroidales bacterium | reverse complement strand
GGTTGTTATTAAAGCCAGATCAGGTGGGCATAAAGCCACTCACAGTATCGAGATAAAAGTTGAGAATCCTAACCCTGTTATTACTGATATAAACTCAAACTTATTGCGCCCCTCACAAACAGTTGAAATGCATTATGAGCCCATAGGGATGCGTGGCACCAATAAAGCGGTAGTTGAAATATCCAATATCCCACCCATGGATCTTAGCAGAAGGCTTGAATATCTAATTCGTTATCCTTACGGGTGCGTGGAACAAACCACTTCATCGGTATTCCCGCAGCTATATTTATCCGCTTTTGAAAAATTGTCGGCAACGGAGCAAAAGGATATTGCACGGAATATTCATGCAGCCATTCATGCACTCCGCAGGATGCAACATGGAAACGGTGGGTTTGGTTACTGGCCGGGAGCATCATCAGCTAACGACTGGGGAAGCACCTATGCAGGTCATTTTCTTACAGAAGCTAAAAAGAAGGGATACAATCTGCCCGCCGGCATGCTGGATTCGTGGTATTCCTACCAGAAAAAGGCCGCCAATTCATACAACGGCATAGGGGAAGAAAGATTCCGCTATGATCTGCGCCAGGCCTACAGGCTATTTTCTCTGGCAAACTATGGCAAACCTTCAATCGGTGCAATGAACAGACTGAAGGAGAGTGGCAGGCTGGAACCGGCTGCAGTTTGGATGCTGGCAGCGGCATATGCTAAAGCCGGACATGAAACTGTGGCAAGAAACTTACTGGATAATGCTCCTAAATATATCAAGGAATATGAAGAATATGGATACACCTATGGTAGCAGAACCAGGGATTACGCAGTATTAGTTGAGGCCATGGTAAAGGCAGGTATGGATGCCAGAGCATTTGAGTATATAAAACTCATTACTGAAAAACTCAGCAGCAGTGAGTGGCTGAGTACTCAATCCATAGCATTTTCACTTATAGCGGTTAGCTCTTATGTTCAGAATAACCAGTTGACTGATGACATGAAATTTGACGCTACTTTCAACGGTAAAAAGCATCAGATTTCACAAACAAAACCCATAAGTACGCTGGAGCTTGAGCCTGCATCTTCACAAACTGTTACTGTGGAAAGCAAATCAGGCGTTAACCTGTTTGTAAGGCTGGTTAGAATGGGGCAACCAATGGAAAGCCCCATCAGTAGCAGGCAACAAAACCTGTCGATGTCAGTACGGTATGAAGACACTGATGGCAACAGGATTAACCCTGCACAGCTGATGCAGGGCACTGATTTTGTGGCAGAAGTAACTGTAAGACACGCGGGAGGCCCGGGCGGCTATCAGGAACTTGCCCTGGAACAGGTTTTCCCCTCGGGATGGGAAATAACAGGCATGAGGCTTAAAACAGAATACTCAGCTGATGACCAGTCGGATTATTTCGATTATCAGGATGTTAGAGACGATGGTGTTTATACTTTTTTTGATCTGAGCGCCAACCAGGAGAAAACCTTCAAGGTTAACCTGAATGCCAGTTACTCCGGGGATTTTTACCATCCTGTAATTCAATGCAAGGCAATGTATTCTGATAATGTTTTCTCATATAAAACAGGATATTGGGTTAAAGTAAAAACACAATAAAACCGGGATTTATTTATGTTGCGTAGCATAATGCAATCGCACGCAGGCAAGCTTATGATCCTACTGATCGTAATTATTATTATGATCATATTCTGGTTTTCACTGCCGCGCCAATTGTTTAATGATCCAAAATCCACAGTTTTAGTTGGCCGGAACGGCCGGCTTCTGAGTGCAATAATTGCTGATGATAGTCAATGGCGATTCCCCTTAAGACAGAAAGTACCCGAAAAATTCAAAATCTGCATCTGCCAGTTTGAGGATCAGTATTTCTATTATCATCCAGGTTTAAACCCGCTGGCTGTTGGCAGAGCAGCATACCAGAATATTAAGGCAGGAGAAAGAGTTAGTGGTGCCAGCACCTTGAGCATGCAGGTTATCAGGATGTCAAGAAAAGGAAAAGAAAGAACCATCTGGCAAAAGATTATTGAAACCCTGCTGGCAATTCGCCTTGAAATGAGTGCTGATAAAGGTGAAATCCTGGCGCTTTATACTGCCAATGCTCCCTTTGGCGGTAATGTGGTAGGTCTTGAAGCCGCATCCTGGCGATATTATGGCAGGCCGGCGGAAAGGCTCAGCTGGGGTGAGACCGCGACACTTGCAGTCCTTCCTAATGCACCTGCCCTTATTTATCCGGGGAGAAATAAAAATGAATTACTTACAAAGAGAAACCGATTATTAAAGCAGCTCCTGGTTCATGATCATCTGGATAGCGCAGCATATCAGCTGGCTCTGTTGGAGCCTCTGCCTGGCAGGCCCCATCCATTGCCGCAAAATGCCATGCACCTGCTAACAAGGTTAATTTCTGAAGGGAAAAAAGGAAGCAGAATCGAAAGCACATTAGATTATGACTTACAGAAACAAGTAAACGACATTGCATCACACCACTATCACAGATTGTCAGCAAACGGAATAAAAAATCTGAGTGTACTAATCCTGGAAAACCGCAAAAATCAGGTGGCGGCATATATTGGAAATATTATTGATGACCAGGAAAAGAGCAATGGCAGCATGGTTGATATTATCACTGCACCACGAAGTACAGGAAGTATTTTAAAACCTTTTCTGTACGCGGGTATGCTTGAAGACGGATTAATACTACCTGATGCACTGGTACGCGATGTTCCGGCTGTGTATGGTAATTACCGTCCTGAAAATTTCAACAGGCAGTTTAGCGGCGCAATTCCTGCTTCTGACGCACTGAGCCGCTCACTTAACGTGCCTGCTGTCCACATGCTTAATGAATATGGAGTAAACAAATTATATCATACTTTGGAGCATGCCGGCTTAAAAACACTCAGGAATTCTCCTGATCATTATGGTTTATCTTTGATCCTTGGCGGTGCTGAAGCCACTTTGTGGGATCTAACGAATGCCTACAGTTTGCTTGCAAAAATCCTGATATATACAGATAAGGACAGTTTGTCAGGGCAGAAGATACTTCAATCATCCAACTACTACAAAGGTCAAAAAACTAATTTCATAAGCACATCAACACCTTACCAGGCGGGAACGGTATGGCATACACTCAGGGCCATCCAAAAAACCAACCGCCCCGGGTCGCAAGCCGGCTGGCAAAACTTCTACTCCTCACCTACTGTAGCATGGAAAACAGGCACCAGCCATGGAAACAGAGATGCATGGGCTATTGGCGTAACCCCAGGTTATACTATCGGTGTTTGGGCAGGAAATGCAGACGGAGAAGGCAGGCCCGGACTTACAGGTATTAAAGCTGCCGCCCCGGTATTGTTTCATATTTTCGACCTGCTGAAGCCACAAAGCTGGTTTCACGAGCCTGCTGATAATATGATCAAGATCAAAGTCTGCAGCAAAAGTGGATATAAGGCCTCACAACTCTGTCCCAAAACCCGCGTGATTTCCGCTCCTTTTAAAGCCAACCGCAGCCAGATGTGTCCGTATCACAAAATCGTCCACCTGGATCGCACTGGCAAGTTCAGGGTGAATTCTTCCTGTGAGTTACCGGAAAACATTGTAAGTAAAACCTGGTTTGTCTTGCCAACATTAATGGAAAAATACTATAAAAGCCGCGACCCGTTTTACAAAACACTTCCTCCATATAAAGAGGATTGCCAAAACCAGGATGAGGATGTTCTGCAGATTATCTATCCTGAAGATCATGCACAGATTTTTCTCCCTAGAGATATCTCCTCTATAACAAAAAAGGTGGTTTTTAAAGCTGTTCACCGCGATAGCGACTCAGAGCTTTATTGGTTTATCGATAATGAATTCATCTGCAAAACCAAAGATTTTCACGAGGTTTCAGTTATTCCGCGGCAGGGTAAGCATATCCT
>JBEPXQ010000257.1:0-3906 GCA_041641835.1 Bacteroidales bacterium | reverse complement strand
GATGGCGCGGACTTGTAGTCCGTGCCCGGTACGGAATGATAGTAGGCAGTAGGCAATAAATTAGTAGGCAATAAAGCCCCAGTGAAATATCCACTTCGTGATTTCACGGTGTAAACAGTAGGCAAGAAAAAAATTCCTAATTCCTAATTCTTAATTTTTAATTCTTAATTCCTAATTCCTAATTCACAAACGTCCACAATTCTCCCTTTAAATGTTTATATTTGGGGAAAAATCCCAAAATAATATCTATGAAAGAAGAAAAACGTAAACGCACAACGAATGATGCTGGCATTCCAATTTCCAGCGATGAATTTTCCTTAACAGTAGGACCAGATGGCCCTATTCTGCTTCAGGATCATTACCTGCTTGAGCAAATGGCCAACTTCAATCGTGAACGCATACCCGAGCGGCAACCACATGCCAAAGGCTCCGGTGCTTTCGGACATTTTGAGGTGACCAAAGATGTTAGTGCCTATACCAAAGCCGCAGTTTTTCAGCCGGGCACTAAAACAGAAACGCTGGTTCGGTTTTCAACAGTGGCCGGCGAAAGAGGCAGCCCCGATACCTGGCGCGATCCCCGTGGATTTGCCATAAAATTCTATACTTCTGAAGGAAATTATGATATGGTAGGGAACAATACACCAGTATTTTTCGTGCGCGATCCTATGAAATTCCAGCACTTCATCCGTTCACAAAAACGCCGTGCCGATAATGGTATGCGCGACCATGACATGCAATGGGATTTCTGGACACTGTCACCGGAATCAGCACACCAGGTTACATGGCTGTTGGGCGACAGGGGAGTACCAAAAAACTGGAGACATATGAATGGCTATTCAAGCCATACCTTCATGTGGGTAAATGATAAGGATGAACGGTTCTGGGTGAAGTATCATTTCAAAACCGATCAGGGTATTGATTTTCTCACGGAAGATCAGGCAGTGAAAATTGCCGGTGAGGATGCGGATTATCATCGCCGCGACCTGTTTAATGCCATCAAGAATGGCGATTATCCCAGCTGGACGCTGAAAGTGCAGATCATGCCTTTTGAGGAAGCAGCACATTACCGCTTTAATCCTTTCGATCTGACCAAGGTGTGGCCACATGGTGATTACCCGTTGCATGAGGTGGGCCGGCTGACGCTGACTAAAAATCCAACGGATTTCCATACCGAAATAGAACAGGCTGCCTTTGAGCCTAACAGCATGCCCGCCGGCATCGGCCCCAGCCCCGATAAAATGTTGCTGGCAAGGTTGTTTTCTTATGCCGATGCTCACCGGGCACGCCTGGGAGTAAACTACAAGCAGATACCAGTGAACAGACCTAAATCTTCCGTGCATAGCTACAGCAAAGATGGTGCTATGCGCATGGACAACGTGAAAGATCCGGTATATGCTCCCAATTCCAAAGGCGGTCCCCAGGCTGATGTGGAAGACCATCCTCAGAAAGATGTGTGGAAGGCCAGTGGTGAATTTATCCGCGCAGCTTATACCAAACGCAAGGATGACGATGACTGGGGCCAGGCCGGAACACTGGTGCGCGAAGTAATGGACGATGCTCAGCGCGACCGGCTCGTGGCAAATGTAGTCGGGCATCTGAGTAAAGATGTTACCGAACCCGTGCTGAAACGTGCTTTCGAGTATTGGAAAACAATTGATCAGGACATAGGCGAACGCATAGAAAAGGAAATGAAAAATTAATAGCTTAAAAAATAAAGCGGGGCGCGAGCTTGTGTTCGCGCCCCGCTACTGGTTAATATGATTTAACTAGCATAATATATCGGTACACTGTCGAGGATGTTTTGGACCTGTGATAAAGGGTAAATGCAGGAAGCGACTATTCTTAAACTCCCAGAATAAGGTTTTCTATGATATATAGTATTGTTTGTGATTGTAAAAACAATCCAATCTAAAGCTGGACTTCACTGAAAAAATGTATTACTTTTAACACACTCATTCTGTATGTTCTTTTTTAAATCAAATCAGGTTTTATGAAAGCTTACTCTATTCTTAATGTCATCAGATTATTATCTGTTCCCGTAATTATGCAGTTAATTTTAATAACTGGAATATTCGCTCAGGGTACATTAAACTGTTCAAGCGGTGTTTCTGAAGTGGTTTATAGTGAAAGCTGGGAAAATGGTGTAGATCATTGGACCGGAGTATTTAACAAATCAAAGCATTCCTGGTATCTTAATTCTGGAGGTACGGGTTATTATCAGACAGGGCCATCAGGAGCTTATGATAGCACGAATTATATTCATTTCCATTCTTTCTATTCAGGTGTAGCCACTATGGTATCACCTCCTATTGAATTAAGTTTGGCTAATAATCAGGCGGAGCTTAGCTTTTGGATACATGGCTATGGTACAGGAATACCCGGAAGCAGATTTAGTATAGATGTGGGTTTAAGTCCCACAGGTCCATTTAACCCTGTTTATGATACGTTGATTGCTTCTCAAATATCAAACAGTAGCAGTGATCCATGGGTTAAACAAACGGTTGATATTTCAAGCTATACAGGACAAGTGATCTATCTTAGGATCAAGGATTCTGTGAATAATCCGAATATTACAAAAGCGAACCTTGCGTTGGATTTATTAGAAATTACAGCTTGCGTTAGCTGTGCGAAGCCAACGGATTTATCTGTTATTGATTCTAGCGATTCACTAGTGACAATTAACTGGACGGAAAATGAATCAGCAAGCCAGTGGCAGCTAGAGTGGGGGCCTACTGGCTATACTCCGGGGAGTGGCGCAGATACAGTTGTGACAAGCAAGCCATTCGTATTACCCCTTTTACCCGGCAAGAAATATGATTACTATGTAAGAGCTATTTGTTCTGCAGGTGATACTTCTTATCGCTCCAATAAGGTTACTCATCAGAAAAGGTTTATCGGATATTATAATGAAACATTCGAGTATGATGGAAGTTGGCCACCGACCATGGCGCGGTCATCTGAGAAAGCAAGAATAACAGAAAACGAGAATAAGGCAGGGTCTGATTACGCTATGAAAATAGTATTTAAACAAGGTGAATTTGCCTGTACTCCTGAAATCGATACTAAAAAGGATACTAATATAATTTCATTTAACCATACTGTAGAGAACTTTAATGGTTTAAGTTTACACGCTGAGGTTCAGTACTGGAATGGGTCATCATGGGATAGTCTTACTGCTCTTTACCATTCAAAAAGCGCAGGATGGTTTTCGTTTCGTGATACTGTCATTGCTTCAAATTCCGATTTTAAACTGCGTTTCTATATGGTTTCAACCTTTCCTTCTTTGAAAGGCTCCTGGATTATTGATGATATCAGAATTGAAGGAATAAGGAACTGTACTGCTCCTATGAGTCTTTCTGCAGATAGTCTTCTGGGAACTTCTGCCAATTTAAGTTGGATAGATACCAATGGTGCTACTCAATGGTTTGCAGAAATTGAAGAGCAAAGTAATAATGCAATATCAACATTTGATCTTATAAGCAGTAATAATCCCCACACTTTAAATGGTCTTAATCCTGTTAGTCGCTACAAATACAGCGTGTCAGCCATATGTGCAGCAGGGGATACTTCCTATCCTTCTGTTCCTTATACCTTTTATCCGGCTCGCGAAATGCCCTATCTGCTTAACTTTTCATACATACCATATGATATGCGAACTAATAATGCCGCAGCTGATCCTAATCTTTTTGTTTACGGAAAGCCAGGAGCATTTGCGGAAACTCCGGTATTGTATTCCAATTCTGATACTGCAGTAATTTATTTTGATTGGAGAAACGGGATGATAAATCCCCCTGAAGCATCAGACCAGGCTACGGTTCAGTACTGGGATGGTAATTCCTGGAATCACCTGCCGGGATGGCCAAAATCAGGAAGTCACGATACCTGGAGTAGCTATAATACTCATGT
>JBEPXQ010000256.1:0-3908 GCA_041641835.1 Bacteroidales bacterium | reverse complement strand
TGCTTACCTGCCGGTTATCGGCAACGCCATGATAGAAAGTCTGGAACTGTTGGTGGCTGCTAACAGCACGTTGAAAAACAATCTGTTTGATGGTTTAAAGGTGAATACTGAAGCAGCACAGGAAAAGCTGTATCGCAGCCCGTCGGTGGTTACGGCCTTGCTGCCTTATACAGGCTATCATAAAGCCGGTGAACTGGCAAAGCTTATGAAACTAAAAAGTATTGATATTTTTGAAGCCAATAAGCAATCTGGTATGATCAAAGAGGAAAAACTCCGTGAGATCATGAAACCGGAGAATCTGACAAAAACAGGGTTCAGAATTGGGGAGATTGAATGAATTTGTGCTTGCCCCCCTGTTAAATATTCATTCATTGCATTCATGAATTTAACAGGGCAGGTGTGAAATGCGAGAAACGAGCATATTTCACGGAAGTTTGGTGATTAAAATTATGTTAAGATGAAAGGCAAAGAGAGTAAACCGCATATAGGGATATTTGGCAGAAGGAATTTCGGAAAAAGTTCGCTGATCAATTCGCTGGCGGGACACGAAGTCGCTATCGTATCTGATTACGCGGGCACCACCACTGACCCGGTGAAAAAGTCGATGGAGATAACGGGGGTTGGCCCGGTGGTGCTGGTGGATACTGCCGGGATGGATGACACAGGCGAACTGGGGAAAAAGCGTGTACTGAAGTCAAAAGCAATATTGAAGCAGATAGACTTCGCCATATTGGTGACCACGGGTAATAGCTTCGGGAAACCTGAAGAAGACCTGGTGGCGGCATTTAAAGATCATAACATCCCCTACCTTATTCTTCATAACAAAAGTGATGAGCAAAAGCTGAGCAGCGGGATGCAGGAACAGCTGCGTGAAAGGCTGGGCAAAACAGCCCTGGAGTATTCCGCTGTCCATAACACGGGGCGGGAAGAGCTGATACGGCTTATCCGCAGTGAAATGCCCGAATCGGCGTATAAATCCAGGACTTTGCTGGGCGACCTGCTCAGCTATGGTGAGCTGGTGCTGCTGATCACGCCCATTGACATTGAAGCACCTGAAGGGCGCATGATACTGCCACAGGTGCAGGCTATCCGCGACATTTTGGATAATGACTGCACAGCCGTAGTGGTGAAGGAACGCGAGGTGGACAGCCTGCTGCGTAAACTGCAGCCGGAACCTGCACTGGCCGTTACCGACAGCCAGGTTTTCCTGAAAGCCTCGGCTTCCGTGCCGGATCATATCCCGCTCACCAGCTTCAGCATTATGCTGGCCCGCTACAAGGGCGACTTTGATAATTACCTGAAGGGAACGCCTCAGCTATCGAAGCTGCAGGACGGCGACCGGCTGCTGATACTGGAATCCTGTACCCATCACGTTTCCTGTGATGACATTGGCAGGGTGAAGATACCACGCTGGATAAGCAACTTTTCCGGGAAGAAACTGGAATATGATGTGGTGTCGGGTTTGAATGACCTGCCGCGTGATATACACGATTATGCCATGGTGGTGCAATGCGGCGGCTGTGTGCTCACCCAAAAACAGATTATCGGCAGGTTAAAGCCTGCTGTGGATGCCGGCATTCCTGTTACCAATTATGGCATGGCCATCGCCTATACCCACGGCATCTATGAACGCGCCGTGGCACCTTTCACCGGCAAACAAAAAGACAGCCTGGATTATTTGTAGGGGCTGTTTAGTGATTTTTTGAAAAATCGAATGAATAGCTTATAATGAAATTTAGAACAGCACATTGAATTCCTACGACCCATAGATCTAAAGGCTTTGGTGAATACATAACAGCACCTATCCAGGATAGCTCAAAATTGAAATTATGATACTCCTGGCTTAGTGAAATTGCGAATTTATAGGGGTATTTATTCATCTAGTAAAGAATTATCTTTGAATATTTATCATATATCCTACTCCAAAATAAAACTGAGGCTTGAAAAAGTACCATGTATAAACAGGCTTAGGCACATAACTCATAAAATTTGTTATACGAATTTCAAAAATAAAATTACGAATATGCTGCCCCAGTGAAAAATCCAAGGTATATGGAAATTTAGTTTTTTGCTTAGTTAAATGCAGCCCTTTTGAAAAACCTAATGATAACTGAAACGGCTCATCATTTGAGATATACAAAGCTTCATAGGTTAATTCCGCAGTATTTAAAAAATACGAAGAAAAATCCTCTTTAATGTTCTGGTTAGAATTATAAATCTTCATATAGTTGACCCGATATCTAAATCCAAATCGCTTTGATCGGTTTTGGAAAGATATTCCTGTCATAGCTCCTAAAACGGTATAATCATTTTGGAGAAATGGAGCTATACGTATTCCGACTTCAGGTCTAGGACGATAACTGCTACCAGTACTTCTGACAATACTTTGCGCTTGAATTTTGAAGGCAGATAGCATCCCTATGCTAAATAAAACAATAAAAATAATATGTTTTTTCATCTGTTTATAATTTGGTTTTAATGGTCAGATAGCCTGCCCCGCAAACGGCGGGGGAGCTCGCTATGACGAACATCACACTCATTGCCAATCTTATTAGCTATTTTTTTATAATCATACCCGTCAGTGTCAAAAGCTTTTGTCATGGCTCGGTTCATAATTATTATTCTGCGTTGTGGGATAATAAGAGTATTAATTCCTATTATCCCACAACGCACCAATTATAAAATTATTCGTCTTGATAAATCTTCAAACTAGAACTAGTAAAGAATTCACCGTTCCCCACACTTATATCGGTAAAAACAAAAATTTGGTAGAAATGGCTTGCATATTTTGTTCTGTAATAAAGTTTATACTGTCCGTTAATGGTTACCGTCTTTTTTGAGAGGCACCACCAGTCGTGTTCATATACTATCCCTAATAAATTTACTTCTGAATTAAATGGAATATCATCCCCATATGCACCATTAGGATCCTCGAAGTAAATTAGAGGATGTGAAAAATATTCCCATCCATTCAAATCATCCTTATGAATCTCTTGGACTGGGACTTTAACAGTTAAATTCTCAAACTTACCATCAATTTCAAAATGATAATCCATACGAACTTCTGATTTTGAAGAATGGTCATATCGATGATCAATTCTAAATGCTTTTGCCCAAAATCTCTTGTACCCTGGATTTTGCTCATTTGGATGTGCTGTAGCACTTCTTCTTGGTTCCCCAATACCAAAATACTCATCTTCTGCTTCAGCAAAACCAATAATAAATACAGGGTTTTGCATGCTTTCCACATCGTTTAAACAAAGCACAATATCCTCCATATCAAACAACTTCCAGCCGGCAATATATTCATCATCCTGATAAACTGCCAGGGCCTCTTCTACATCAATATCCGTTCCAAGACATAAATATGGGTCTAACTCACCATCAACTGTATCCGCATTATAAAGCCACACGTGTGGATAATACGTTACATTATCATATTCAACCGTAGCGGTGGCCGGAATGATATCCAATTCGGTAAAAGTCATGACATGATCATTATCGTTCATCAATGCATTCAACATGCTACTATAGAACTGAGAATTGCTCATTCTATCACGAACCTCAAGTCCCCATTCGTATAATTGCATATTAACAGCCTCGTCTTCTGGATCATCATCATTTTCCATCAGGTCAACAACAGGAACCAGTGATGAATTCTTAAGGTTTGCTTTCTGATCATCTAATGATTGGGTAGCAAATTTTTCTTCTTTTGTACATGATGTTATTACTGCAAGCAGTAATAACAGAAATGATATTTTCTTTAATGTTTTCATGGTAAAAAATTGGTTTATTCATTTAAACTTTTTAGTTTTCTTTCTGCTCCGGGTACCACAGTTTAATAGCTATGTAAATACAAAACACCATTCTTTACCTTCAAATATGCTAATACTAATAAAATTACAAAA
>JBEPXQ010000255.1:0-3917 GCA_041641835.1 Bacteroidales bacterium | reverse complement strand
TGACAGCACTGGAGAATGTGGAATTCATTCTGCAGCTTCAAGGGCGTCCGAAAAAGGAACGGCGCGACCGGGCAAAGCAGCTGCTTGAAGCAGTGGGATTGAAAGACCGTATGAATAACCGCCCGGGCAAGCTTTCCGGAGGGCAGCAGCAACGCGTTGCTGTTGCACGTGCGCTGGCATCAAAACCTAAATTCGTACTGGCAGATGAACCCACGGCAAACCTCGACTCCAAAACATCTGAAAATCTGCTGGATATTATGGAACAGCTTAATAAGGAGGAAGATATAACCTTCATCTTTTCCACTCACGACCAGCGTGTGGTGAATAAAGCCAGGCGCGTGGTTACCATTGAAGACGGTAAAGTGAAAAGCGATGAGCGGACAAAGCAGGCTAAGTGATTGTGATTGCCTGCTGAAGGATCTGAAATCAATGAATTACTGCAGGACTAAACCGGGTCCTGCAGTCGCAGATCCTTTAACTGACTAATGTGAAGTGAGAATACATAAACCCGGATAATATATCCATAAGAAAAAATAAAAATGAAGCGTCTAATCCTAATCACAGTATTATTATTGGTGTTTTTAAATCTGAAAGCTCAGGATAAATTCGAATTCAGTGGATATGTAAAAAGCCTGCAGACGGTGATAGATCCTGTTGATCTGCAGATCCCGCTTGCAAAGCAACAGCTTTACACTGATAACCTGATCCACAACAGGCTGAACTTTGCTTATTACCCCTCGGATAAAATCACCCTGGTGCTGGAGGGTCGCAATCGTTTGATGTACGGCGAACTGGTAAAACTGATGAACACATACAGTGGCAGTGGCGATGCCTATGCCCGTATGCTTAGCAAGGATGCCGGATACCTTGATCTGTCGGAATCGGTATTTCATGATCATGGATACATTGTTCACAGTATGATTGACCGGATGTATATTGACTTTACCAGCGGCAACTGGCAGGTGAGAGCCGGCAGGCAGCGGATCAACTGGGGGATCAACCTGGTGTGGAATCCGAATGATATCTTCAATACATTCAATTATTTTGATTTTGATTATGAAGAGCGTCCCGGCACGGATGCTGTAAAAGTACAGTATTATACCGGTGCAGCATCATCCGCTGAAATGGTTTGGCAGGCAGGTGAAAGTTGGGATGAGATGGCGCTGGCTGGTATGTACCGCTTCAATAAGCTGGGTTTCGACTGGCAGGTCCTGGGCGGATATATGCGTCATGACGCAGTGCTGGGCACTGGCTGGAGCGGTCATATAGGTGGTGCTGGTTTTCGTGGAGAAGCTACATGGTTTCAGCATGAAGCAAATTTCGACACCACCGGGCAAATGGTGGCTTCTGTAAGTGCTGATTATATGTTTTCAAACAGCCTGTATATCCACGGGGCAGTGTTGTACAACAGCCTGGGAAGTACCGGCAAAGCAAATCGGCAGCTGCTTTTTATGAACGTGGAGGACCTGTCGGTGAAAACCCTCACACCCTCGCGAGCCGAACTCTTTTTTCAGATGAGTTATCCGCTTACACCGCTCTTAAGTGCGGATGTGGCAACTATCTACAACCCCTACGATGGGTCTTGGTTCACTGGCCCTTCAGTAACTTATTCACTTGCCCAGAACGTGGATGCTATGCTCAGCTCTCAACTCTTCTTTGGGGATAAAGGCACTGAATATGGTGATGTGGGCCAGCTTTATTATCTGAGACTTAAGTGGAGCTTCTGATACAGGCAGTTTGTTATTATCAGGTATGACATGGATTTACTGGAATAACTTACAACCATTTACCATTATCTGCTGTCATAATAATATCAATAAACTTTCATTCCAAAAAACATGAAGAAAAATCAGATAATTATTTGCGTCTTAATGCTTATGGTGTTTTCCATGACAGCCCAGGAGTCAGAGTATGAAAAGGTATTCCCTTATGATGAATATCATCCGGGTTGGGCAAAGGTAATAGACGATGGATACATTGGTTTTATTGATAAAGATGGATATGAAGTAGTTGAGCCAATTTATTCAGAAGTAAATGTTTTTGGTGAATACAGAGCGGATTGGGCAAAAGTAAATAGGGCAGGAGCAATAGGGTTTATCAACACAGAGGGAGAAGAAATAGTAGAAGCCCGCTATATGGAAGTTAAACCTTTTGATGAGTACAGAAACGGCTGGGCACGTGTAATTCGTGACGGCTACATCGGCTTTATCAATACAGAAGGGGAAGAGATAGTAGATGCCAGGTATGAAATGATTGAGCCGTTTGACAAGTATAAAACAGGTTGGGCAAGAGTTGTACGCAATGGGTTTATTGGATTTATAAATACAGAGGGCGAAGAAGTTGTCAGGGCACGTTATCAGGACGTGGAACCTCTTGGCAAATATCAGGAAGGATGGGCTCTGGTTGTAAGAGATGGTGCTATCGGCTTTATTAACCTGCAAGGTGAGGAAGTGGTAAGCGCCAGATATCAAGCTGTTTATCCTTTTGATGAATATAAAGAAGATTGGGCCAGAGTAGTACGCCGTGGAGCCATTGGTTTCATTAATCGTGAAGGAGAAGAAATAGTTTCTGCCCTGTATCAGCAGGTGGGACAATTCGATGAATATCATGATGATTGGGCAATGGTTGTCCGCCGCGGTGCAATAGGATTTATAAACAGTAGTGGAGAAGAAATAGTAGAAGCCAAATATTCAGATGTATATAAAGAAGACGGTAAATTGATGGGGGTTTACCGGGGGACACCGGAAGCTATCATCAAATGACCATTCATTCATTTTCCTAATCTCATTTTTCGGAAACCTTCATCCGGTTTTCATGTTATGCTTACAGTTTAAAAAACAGGAGGATAATATGAAACGACTTTACTTAACAGCATTTTCTTTACTTGTATTAATCCCGCTGCTTTCTATGCAGCCGGATATGACAGCCAATCAGGTAATCGATAATATGATCGAAAGCTATAAACAGCAAATGCAGGCTGTGGATGATATAACCATCAAAACCAAAGCCGGGGTTACGTATCAGATGGTTGATATGGAAGCTGATCCACCCGTTTACCTGATGCGTTCCGAGCAGAAAGTAAATGGCATGAAGATCATCAGTGTATATGACGGTGAGTATTACTGGACAAAAAATGTATCCACGGGAAATGTCAGAAAAGAAAAATCAGATACCGGACCGCTCAGCTTTTATAGAAACCTGAAGGAAATGACAGCCGAATATGGAGGCACACAGCAAGTTGATGGTCATAAATGTCATGTGATAATGCTTGATGATGCTGATCTTGATAAACTCAGCCGTTCAACAAACACCAGTGTTATGCCGGGGCAAAAGCAAGACGAGATGAGAGCTGATGCCAGATTGTTTGTGGATGCTGAAAACTGGGTGTTGAGGAAAATGGTGATGGATATTACTAATTATGAAATGCAGGATAAAGAGCGTGAAGCCAGGATGGTGGTTGAAAATACTAACTTCCGTGAAGTAGATGGAGTAATGGTAGCATGGAAAACCATTAGCACTGTTACCATAGAAATGTCAGAGGAAGAGAAAGCCCGTGCAGAAAAAATGAAAAAACAAATGGAAAATATGCCGCAGGAACAGCGCGAAATGGCAGAACAACACATGGGATCAAATATGGAAATGGCCACTGATATGATGGACGGTGAAATGAAAATGCTACGGGAAGTTGTTGAGGTGAAAGTAAACTCTGGCCTGGAAGAACACCTTTTTGACGGTAAAACACTGTAAACATAATTTCAGTAGTAAGCGCAGGGATCTATTGTTGAGCCCATTTGGAAAAGTAAAAATTATTAAGAAACGCTGAAAATCAGAATCACCCGGATCTGTCTAAGACGGTGTTCTGATTTTCAGCGTTTTCTTTTTAGGGGTGGTATAAGGCTATTTAATTTGCTTTATAA
>JBEPXQ010000254.1:0-3938 GCA_041641835.1 Bacteroidales bacterium | reverse complement strand
CGTGAAGGTGTTACATTAAAAGTGAGGTAGGAAATTTTTGCGGTTGGTTCATCCACTTCAAATTCTTTCTTATGTTCCTCGTAGTATGTTTCATAATCAGCATCAGTAACAGCTATGGCTGAATCAGGAACCGTGCGGTAAAGAATTCCCACCAGTACGGTTTTCGCTTTGCGAGACTCTTCCTGATAATACTGGGCGGCCAGTTGACCAGGCAGATAATATCCCTTTTGAATAAGATTATAGTATTTGGTACGCAATCTGTCTTTCTTGATTTCTTTTTCCAGCTGGCTCCATTGCATCTGGATTTCCTGATCCTGCTCTGGCAGGGAAGCAATAAACTGGGATACCAGTGCCGGATTGAACTGTCCGGTTTGGGGATCCTGGAATCCGGGGATTTGCTTAATATAAGGATGGGCATCCTGACTGGTAAGCATATATACAAGTTCATCCTTGCTTATGGAAGGTTTTCTTTTGGGTGAGTGCTTAACTGCAAGCCCTAGTTCTTCATATTCTTCCATCATAAGTTCACTCATCAGCAGATCCTGCCATGCTGTTTGCATCGCCTGGAATCTTTGCTGTGAATTTAAGTTACCGGTGCGGCTTTGCTGCAGCATCCTTTCCTCTATATCTTCAACTTTTTTGCGGAATTCATTAATGGTAATTTCCTGTCCGTTGATTTCAGCGAGTGGAGGCATTTTTCTACTCCCGGAACTTTTAAATAAATCCCCCAGCACGAAGGCTGCCAGGGCAACTCCAATCACAATAACGAGTAATCCTGAATAGCTTCTGATTTTTCCAATAATTGGCATGTCTCACAGATTTAAAATAATTTGCAAATCTAACATTCATTTCTCAGGATTAAAAGAAAAATTTTTTGTCCTGATCTATGAACTCCTACTCTCCTTCCTATCAGCCTGAAAATGCTTGCAAATATATTATTTATATTCCTTTTAAAATAAAATATTTGGAGGAATTTAACCTGAAAGAAAAAATTAACTACCTATTTTTGCGTTCCATTATTCCAAAAATGCCAAAATAGAAGTATGAGACTTAAAAATACAGTAGCTGCATTTCTTGCAGCAATTTTCCTAATGTTATCTTCCGGGCTGTCAGCCAAACATGTTCCTGTTGAAAAAGCACAGCAAGTAGCCAGGAATTTTTTCTACGTGCATTACTCCAGCTATCTTAATTCACATGAACTTATTGAAGGTGAAATATCAGACCCGGAGCAAATTAAATTCAGTGCAGTTAACACCCTGAAAAATGATCAGGTGGTTACTATGTACATTTTCAACCGTCCTGCCAATGGTGGGTATATTATTATTTCAGCTGACGATAAGGCATTCCCGGTACTGAATTATGCCTTCAGGGGAAATTTTGATCCTTCGGAAGGAGACCTTCCCGATGGCCTGCGCTGGTTTATTGATCATTATTCAAACCAGATAAGCCATGCCGTGCAAAACGATGTCCCCGCTTCAGAAAATGCAATTCAAGCCTGGGATCAGTATCTTAGCGGAACAGCAATAACGCAGATCAAATCGGTTATCCCAATGACTGACAGCATAAAATGGGACCAGGGCTGCTATTACAATGCTTTATGCCCACAGGACAACTCAGCAGGAGCTTCATTATGCAACCGTGCTCCCACAGGCTGCGTGGCAACTGCCATGGGGATAGTAATGCGCTATCAGTCTTATCCTGACCATGGAACAGGATCGGAGAGCTATAACACAAGTTATGGCACCTTATCAGCAAATTTTGGCAATGCGGTTTACGACTGGGATAATATGCCCAACGAACTGAACGGGCCTAACCATGATGTGGCTACCCTGCTTTATCACCTGGGTGTTTCAGTAAACATGAATTACGGTCCTAACGGATCAGGTGCCATTTTTGGTCATCCCTATCATACCCCTACTGCTGAATATGCACTGAAAAATTATTTTGGCTATGACAATGCCCAGTGGGACACAAAATCCAACTATACCTTTGCCGCCTGGGAAAACAGGTTACGTTCAAATCTTGACAGCCTTAACCCGGTAATTTATGCCGGCGGCATTCATGCTTTTGTGTGTGACGGCTATCAGGGCTCATCCAATAATTACTTCCACTTCAACTGGGGATGGGGTGGAGCCTACAACAGCTATTGCTACCTGAACAATATCGTACCCAATGGAACAGGAACAGGTGGGGGAACAGGAAACTACACTTCAAACCAGCAGGCGGTGTTTGATATGGCTCCTCCAAAGCTGTCTCCACAGGCCGAATTCACAGCCAATAATACAGTAATCAGCCCGGGAGGAGCAGTGTATTTTACTGATAAAACAAATTACCAGGCTCAATCCTGGCTGTGGGAGTTTGGCGATGGAAATACCAGCACGCAACAATATCCGGTGCACACCTATGATTCAGCTGGTGTTTACCAGGTTAAGCTGGTGGTAAATAATAATTATGGCGCTGACAGCATAACAAAGTCATCATACATTACTGTGCAGCAGGGATCTAATATCAGTGCAAATATTCATCTTACAGTTGATACAGCCTTTGTAACCGATCTGGTTGCATTTGCTGATGTATCCTCAGGAAATCCAACAGGCTGGACCTGGGATTTTGGTGACGGGAATTATGCCAGCACCAACAAAGCTAATCATGCTTATTCAGCACCCGGAAATTACACTATAAGACTCACGGCAGCCAACAATAACGGTTCAGATACCACCAGTGAGCGTATCGTGATCCTTCCGGCACCTGTACCCGTTGCTTATTTTGAAGCTGATACAAATGCTGTGGCAGCAGGCACCAATGCCCGGTTTTACGACCTTTCTGCAAACCAGCCAGGTAGCTGGAGCTGGGATTTTGGCGACGGCTCTTCCTCATCTTCTCAAAATCCTACACATAAATATCAAACAGCAGGAACCTACACGGTGAAACTGGTGGTTGCAAACAGCTATGGCACCGACAGTATTACCATTCAAGACTTTATAGAAGTATATCAGGCACCGCCGGTGGCTGATTTTATAGCATCCAAAACCACTTTACTCGACGGACAAACGGTTCAGTTTATTGAACAATCACAAGGGATAGTGGATGACTTCCTTTGGGATTTTGGCGATGGCAATACCTCCACATCCGGTTATCCTACCCACAGCTATAACACACCGGGAATATACACTGTTTCACTAACAGTAAGCAACTCTTCGGGTTCAGATACAATAACAAAAACCGACCTGATAACCGTGAATGGTACAGGGATTGAAGGCCAGCAGGGAAACAGCTTCAAGATATACCCAAATCCTGCAAATAATATTCTACACATAGAATTTCTTGATGCTGATGAAATCATCAGCTTTAGTCTGAAAGACATTTCAGGAAAAACGGTTTACTCACAGCAAAATGCCCAAAAGCAGGAACAGATCCCTGTTAAGAAGCTGAATAGTGGCATGTATCTGCTTAACGTAATGAGTAAAAAGGGAAGCGTCATTAAGAAAGTAATTATAAGATAAAACACCACCTAAATTAAAAAGGCTGGCAGAAATGCCAGCCTTTTTTTGTGCCTGTACCCGACATCTGCGGCATGCGTGATCCAAGATCAAAATATGCTACTTCAGATAATTTCAATACCTTTGATTCGATAAAAAAAAAACTCAGCTTTAATAAGATGTATAAAGGCAAAAAGATCGGTTTACTGATACCGGCCTATAATGAAGCAGAAAATATTGGAGCAGTGCTTCAGGCAGTACCGGGATATATCGATCATATCGTGGTGATTGATGACGGTTCGCGCGACAATACTTCTGAGATTGCCAGAAAAAACGGCGCCAGGGTATTTTCACATAAAACCAATAAAGGAGTGGGAGCAACCTTTAAAACCGGTGTTAGTATCATGCTGAAAACCGATGTGGATATCATGGTGAATATGGATGCTGACGGGCAGTTTC
>JBEPXQ010000253.1:0-3960 GCA_041641835.1 Bacteroidales bacterium | reverse complement strand
TGCCAAGTGGTTTATTGATGCCATCAGGCAACGCCAGAACACCTTGTATGTTACCATGGAGGCGATAATGCAATATCAGCGGGATTATTTCCTGGAAGGCGATGAAACCAAGCTGCGCCCGATGATACTGAAAGATATTGCCGAGATTGTTAACCTGGACATTTCCACTATCTCAAGGGTAGCCAACAGCAAATATGTGCAGACTCCTTTTGGTACATTTCTTCTCAAGAGCTTTTTCTCCGAGTCGATGCAAACACAGAGCGGTGAATCTGTTTCCACCAGAGAGGTAAAGAAGATACTCCAGAATCTCATTGAAGCTGAAAATAAGCGTAAGCCCATAACAGACGAGCATTTGTCGAAACTTTTAAAGGAAAAGGGCTATAACATTGCCAGGCGCACGGTGGCAAAATACCGCGAACAGCTGAACATCCCGGTTGCACGGCTTAGAAAAGAAATATAGGAGCTGATGTATGGGCCGCATGATTTCCAAAGGAATTTCCTATCTGTTTCACCCCCTTCTGTTACCATTTTATGGCAGCCTGGTTTTATTTTTTTATGATGGTTACCTTTCGCTATTGCTGAAACCTAAAGCCAGGTTAATCATTCTATCCGTAATTTTTATTATGACAGTGCTGGTGCCTGTTTTGTTGGTATTTCTGTTGAAGAATTCAGGTATGATCAAGTCATTTCACCTGGATAAAAGGGAAGAAAGAACATTGCCTTTCCTGGGTACAGGCTTTGCCTTTTACCTGGCATACATGCTGATTAAGTCGTTTGAAATCCCGGGTTATTACAGTCTTTTTCTGCTGGGAGCTACATTGCTCATCTTAATTGTGCTTATCATCAACAGATTCTGGAAAATTAGCATCCACATGGTGGGTCTTGGCGGGCTAACGGGTGTATTCACAGCTATGACACCTTATCCGTTTGGTGTTGATCAATTGTTTGTTTATCTCACAGTAATAATTGCAGGTATCACAGGCTATGCCCGGTTAAGGATAACTGATCACAGTCAGGCGCAGGTTTATACCGGCTATCTTGCCGGTTTGGCATTTATGTTCGGGTTGTTTTTGGTGCTTGCCTAAGATCAGAAGAGTGATAACATTAGTCCGGCAGTAACAAGATACATATCGGTGGTTTCCCCTGTTTGCTGATTTACCAGTTCATTCTCCTCAAATAGCGGCACAAGGTTATAATGTGCAAAAACAGAAATCCTTTTATAGGCAAATCTTGCTGTTGCAGTGTAGCGTAATTTAGTAAGATCAGAAATATTGTGCTCTTTGATCTTCACCTTGTTATCTGATGATATTGAGTTTCCTCCCAGGTAATCCTCGCCTTTAAATTTAATATGACTGCCGATGAGGTAGCCCACTTTAAATCCAATGGCAAAGGTATAATCGTATTCTGCTCCCATGCGCAGCCGCAGCTCCACCGGTAACTCCAGATACGTAACATTGATCTTGTTTTTTGAATAGTCAATACTATCAGGAATCGGAGCAAAAGCCCTCTTTCCGTTCATATTGTTTTCTACCAGGAATGAATTGGAGTACAGGTTGTTGCTTTGAAGCCCCAGCCCTGCACCGAAGGTAATTCTGCTCTCTCCAAACCTTGAGTCAAACATGGCAGACATAACAAAGGAAGGGTTATAACCCCTAATATCAACGTTAGCGGGTGCATCCAGCCAAATATCATTTCCCATTCCAATCATAAGATGATCTGTAACCTTCATCTCTTTTTCCGATTCATAAACCAAAGTATCGATACGCTTTACCTGGGCATGGGCGGTTCCTGCATAAAAGATCAGAATAATAATTACTGACAAAGAAAAAAGCTTATTCATGACGTTAAGGGTTTAGTTTGCTAAGGTAATAAACAAATGAAACATATAAAAGTATAAGAATTAGAAAAAAAGTCCAAATTTTGGAAATATGACTTATAAGCAAAACCGGACAAGCAGCACGTAAACAGCGGATAGCCTTTGTTGGTACAGATTTTGATAAATCCGGCATGAGATTTTATAACCTCAGCATTAGTCAAAATCTACCTGATTAATAACTACCCCCTAATTTTATTAATCATTACCGCTCCGGAATCCGGAGCGGTTTTTTTTCACTTTTTATTACTTGTTGCTTCCAAATTTCTTATTGACATAAACCTGCATCTTAGTTGTAATCCGGTACATAACCGGAACAATGATAAGCGTTAGGAAAGTGGCAAATGCCAGTCCGAAGATCACTGTCCATGAAATGGGACCCCACATATTGGCAATATCTCCACCAAAATAAATATTCGGGTCAAAATCACGCAGTAAGCCGGCAAAATCAATATTCAAGCCGATGGCCATGGGAAGCAATCCGAGTATGGTTGTAATGGCTGTAAGCAGCACAGGGCGCAAACGGGTTTTCCCACCTTCAATAACACAATCCGTGGCATCCTTCACAGGCAGAATCGCATTTTCATCCATTCCCAACTCTTTACGCCGGTCCTGCTTAAGCAATTCGATATAATCGATAAGCACAATGGCATTGTTCACTACCACACCTGCCAGCGATACAATACCAATACCCGTCATAACCACGATAAAGTCCATACCGAAAGTGGCCAGGCCGCCAAAAACACCGATAGTACTGAACACCACGCTAATCAGAATAATAACCGGTTTCACCAGTGAATTAAACTGTGATACCAAAATCATCAGAATCAGTGAAATGGCAATGAGCATCGCCCGTATGAGGAATTGCATGGATTCCTGCTGATCCTGCTGCTCCCCGGTAAACCTGTAATCATATCCTTCAGGAAGTTCCAGGTCAGAAAGCGCCAGTTGAATTTGCTCATTTACCTCGGTGGGGTTATAACCTTCCACTACGTTTGAATAAAGTGTAATCACCCTGTCAAGGTCTTTTCTTTTCACCGACCCGTAGGTAGTACTGTATTTGAAATCCGCAACGGCTGAAACGGGCACCTTGATAAGGCGTCCCTGATTATTGCGAAAAATCACCGTCTGATTCATCAGGGAAGAAACATTGTAACGGAATTCATCCTGAAGCCTCAGCTGTATAGGGTATTCATCTTCCCCTACTTTGTAGTCGGAAATTTCCTTACCAAACAGGGCTGTACGAATGGTTTGAGCCACCTGCCCGGTAGAAAGTCCAAACCGCCTGGCTTTATCACGATCAACTGTTACAATCATCTCGGGTTTTCCAACATCAAGATCCATCTTCATTCCTTCAATACCATCTATATCAGCCTGCTCTATTTCTTGTAGTATCCTATCGGATTGCTTCAGAAGTACATCAAATTTGTTTCCTGCCACTTCAATATTTATCGGTCTGCCAGTGGGAGGTCCCATACTGTTTTTCTCTATCGTTAAAACTACACCGGGATACCTCCGCGACAGCTGATCACTAAGGTCGCGCATAATATTCGATGTTTCAATATCCCCACGAAATTCGTAGTCCATAAAGTTGATGGTTATCAACCCTTTGTTAGGTCGCGCTCCCTGCCCGGCAGGCCCACCATCTTCCAGCACAGCACCGGTACCCACGTTGGTGAGGATGGATTTCACGATGCTACCGCGGTCTCCGATGATATTTTTTACATCTTCACGCATGTCCACCATAAAAGTATCAGTGGCGTGAATGTCAGTCCCGATAGGCAGTTCGGCCAGCACATTGATATAGCTGGGCTCATTTTCAGGAAAAAATAGAATTTTTGGATTGGAGCTGAAATACCAGCCCATGGTAAGTATGAGCATCAGCAATGTTCCGAAGAAAAATATGTACAGCTTTTTCCCTGCCAGCGCAAATGTGAGAACAGTAGTGTACCATTTCTCAAGCTTCACCAGAAAAATATTTTGAAACCACTGCCCCAAATGAGAAAATATATAAACATTAAAGATAGTAACCAGTGCTGCTATAGCCGAAAGACTGCCGGGAATATTCCAGCCAGCGAAGTAGAACA
>JBEPXQ010000252.1:0-3963 GCA_041641835.1 Bacteroidales bacterium | reverse complement strand
CAGATAAAGGCTAAGCAGGAAAACTATGGCAAAGGTGGCGCTGTAATTTATTAAAGCGGCAAGATTGGAAAAAGCAAACAAACGGTTTTTGGTAAACAATCTGGTATTAAGTACCGGTGCTTCCGATCTGCTTTCCATTATCCAGAATATCACCAATGCTGCTATTCCGCCGGCCATCAGCAGCCATCCCTTCAGGTCAGGTATCTGTGATGAACCATAAACCAGCGCAATCAAGCCGGGCATGTAAAAAGCTGTTCCCTTCAGGTTTGGTTTTCGAGTGGTTGTTGAAGCAGCTTCATCTTTGCCTAAAAACGCGTATGCCAGTATAACACAGATAAGTCCAAATGCTGATGCAATGTAGAAAATCGAACGCCATCCAAGGTACTGCGTCAGTATTCCACCTGCGAATGGCCCAAAGGCCAGCCCGAGGTACACAGCAGCCACCGATATCCCCAGTACCCTGCCTCTGTGTTTGGACAAAAATGCAGATACCAGTATGGCCGGTCCTGTGGTGCCTGCAAATGCTGCTCCAATTCCCTGCACAAAACGGAAGAAGATAAGCCAGAAGCCTGAAGGCGCTATGGCGCAAACCAGGGAAGATAAGGAGAAAACTATCACACCGGCCTTGAATATTCTGCGAATACCCGTTACATCTCCCCACCGACCAACCGGTAATAAAAACATAGCCGTGGCAAGAAGAAATGAAGTGATCACCCAGCTGAGGCTAACTGCATCAAGACCAAAAGATTTTTCAATTGCGGGTAAGGCAATATTTACTGATGATATGAGAAAGGTTCCCATGAAAGAAGTGATGGCCACTACAACCATTATTGAAGCTTGTTTCCTGGTCCAGCGCATAAATCCTCCAAAATTTTCCCTGGCAAAGTTAAGAAATTTGCATCCTTATTACATTTTGAGCTTTTACTATAACATGATCTGTTGAATTTATCCGGTGCAGAATGGTTCCTGTACTGAGGCCTGATACCTGTGTACCGAAGAAGAACCAAAATAACTATGCCTGCTCCCTGCCAGTAGGTAATTGTAATCCAAAAGCTCCGGCCTGAGCCCTTTACTCATAATTTACTCCATTAAAGCTTGAATTTTAGAGGAATAAATGCTATCATTGTAAATCGTTTAATGAACTTTTGTCAATATGTATTGTGATGGTAATTGTTGTGATTCCAAGAAAAATAGTAATTCAGTAACATTAGTTTTTAATCACTTGTTTTATGATCAAAAAAATCTTTTGTACCTTAATAGTATTTGTTAGCCTTTTTCAGGTTTCGGATCTGAACGCGGGCCTGGTGGATTCTGTCTCAGTATTTGAAATCAACAACCACCGGTATATCTATATAGAAGGTGAGTTTGGAAACAGTGGACATTATATTTCACGGATTGAAGATTCAAAGATCGGGACATGCAACATAAGGGTAGATGTATTTGTAACCTTTTGTCCCGGCTGGGGCACACTAACGCCTTATGATACTACATTTCATCTGGACGACAGTTTTCCGGATATTAATGACCTGACACTTAGTTTTTATAAAGATACGAATACATTGCAACCATGCTATTATAATGACAGTATTGTTTTGATGGATAGTATGACATATAGTTTTTCTACTGCTAAAAAAGAAATTACTTCAGAAAAAAACATCAGGGTTTACCCTAATCCCGCTAATGATTTTTTATTTCTTGAATTTAACGGAAGCCTGAATGTTACATCCATAGAATTATTGGATATGAAAGGAAGACTGGTGAGAAGGTATAATCAAAGCTTATCAAAACTGGATGTAACAGGAATTAAAGCCGGTGTTTATATTTTTCGCATGCATAGTTTCACTGGTGTATTCACTAAGCTTGTAATCATAGAATAAAAAAAGAGGCCGCTCTTAAGGAACAGCCTCTTAATAAATCTTGCAAGATTTTTTTGCTTAGTCTTCAGGATGAATTGCTTCAACCGGGCAAACATCAGCGCAGGCGCCGCAGTCGGTGCATACATCAGGATCGATCTTATAGATGTCTCCTTCTTCAATAGCTTCTACCGGGCACTCATCGAGGCATGATCCACAAGCTGTGCAATCATCTGTAATTACATATGCCATAACACAAATAAATTTTAATGTTGATTTACTTTCTTTATTTCAATGGGCAAATGTATAACAGATATTTTTAACCAAACAAATTTCCGGTTAAAAAACAGCTATTTTGGACTGGTTCAAAATAATAATGTAAAAATTCAGTGGGGATAATTCTGAAGGCTTCCCTAAAAATTATACTTTTGCGTTCTTGTGGAAGAGCTAATAAAATCATTGAACAAAGAACAGCAAAAGGCTGTAAGGCAGGTGGAAGGGCCTGTGATGGTAGTGGCCGGGGCAGGCTCCGGGAAAACACGTGTACTTACCTATCGCGTAGCGTATATGATCAACCAGGGCGTTGACCCATTTAACATCCTGGCGCTGACATTTACCAACAAAGCCGCGCGGGAGATGCAGGAACGTATCACCAAAATGATTGGTGGCAGCGATGCAAAAAGCGTGTGGATGGGTACGTTTCATTCCATTTTTGCTCGCGTGCTGCGCGCCGATGGAAAGTACCTGGGATATCCATCCAATTATACAATTTATGATACTGATGATGCAAAACGGCTTATCAGAAGCATAGTGAAGGAGATGAATCTTGATCCCAAGACATACACTCCTGGTTTCGTGCTGCACCGGATCTCATCAGCCAAATCAAACCTGATTTCACATGAAGCATACAATGCCAATGTTGAGTTGATGAATCAGGACAAACTGGCAGGAAAGCCATATGTAGACGAAATCTTTAAGCGCTACAATCTTAGGCTGAAGAAATCATCAGCCATGGATTTTGATGACCTGCTGTTTAATATGAATATTCTGCTGCGCGATTTCCCCGAAGTGCTTTACAAGTACCAGCAACGCTTTAAATACATTATGGTTGATGAGTATCAGGATACTAACTATGCCCAATACCTGATAGTGAAAAAACTCGCGGCAAATGATGAAAATATTTGCGTGGTGGGTGATGATGCACAAAGTATTTACGCCTTCCGCGGCGCAAATATCGAAAACATCCTGAACTTCAAACGGGATTATCCCGACCTGAAAACCTTTAAGCTGGAGCAAAATTACCGCTCCACTCAAAATATTGTCAATGCAGCAAACAGTATAATTGATTACAACAAGGATCAGATAAAGAAGACAGTTTGGACACAGAACCTGCAAGGGGAGAAGATACGGCTAATGAAGTCGTCAACGGATCAGGAAGAGGCTATGCAGATTGCTTCCGTTGTTTTTGATACCATGCAGCAAGCAAAAGCCAGGTACAGCGATTTCGCGGTGCTTTACCGTACCAATGCACAATCAAGAGCCATAGAGGAGGCCCTGCGCAGAAAAAACATGCCTTACCGCATATATGGCGGTTTATCTTTTTATCAACGCAAAGAGGTAAAGGATCTGCTGGCTTATTTCCGGCTGGTGATCAACCCCAATGATCAGGATGCACTGATGAGGATTATCAATATCCCGGCTCGTGGCATAGGCGCTACCAGTATGGAGCGCCTGATTGTGGAAGCTGATAACCAGGGAGTATCCGTGTGGGAGGTGTGCGAGAACATCCACAGGAGCCAGGCAAAGCTGAATTCGGGTATCCGCAACAAGATAGATAATTTCGTGGTGATGATACAGAGCTTCAGGGCTGAGCTTAAGAAAAAGAATGCTTACGAGCTGTCCGGTAGAATAGCCCGCGAAAGTGGTCTTAAGAAAATGCTTAATGATGATCAGACACCGGAAGGTATCAGCCGTCATGAGAATATTGAGGAGCTGCTAAATGCCATAAGTCTATATGTGGATAAGGAAGAAGATGAAACACCGGGCGGCATGCTATCAACACCGGAGGAACAGCAGCAGGATGAAGGAATGCGGACGCTTGACAGATATA
>JBEPXQ010000251.1:0-3975 GCA_041641835.1 Bacteroidales bacterium | reverse complement strand
AAACAGGTTCCGTCCAGTTGGGCTACGAGTTCGGTCATCTTAAGCGGGTTGCCCATCAATTTCAGGTCACGGCCGTAGGGAGAAGTGGATGACTTCATGCCTTCCAGCGTGGTGGGAGCCATTTGTCCTCCTGTCATACCGTAAATACCGTTATTCACAAACACGATTACAATATTCTCACCGCGGTTGCAGGCATGAATGGTTTCAGCAGTACCGATGGCCGCAAGGTCACCGTCGCCCTGATAGGTGAATACTGCATGATCAGGATACAGGCGTGAAATGGCAGTTGCCAGCGCAGGAGCTCGTCCGTGTGCTGCCTCCTGAAAGTCAACATTAAAATAATCGTATGCCAGCACTGAACAGCCCACCGGAGCAACACCCACAGTTTTATGCTGCAGATCCAGCTCTTCGATGACATCAGCTACCAGGCGATGCGCGGTACCATGACCACAGCCCGGGCAGTAGTGCAATACCTTATCGGTCATCACACTTGTCTTTTTATATACTAAGTTTTCTTCTTTTCTGATATCTTCCATGATTAACCTCCTATGAAATTTTTACGAACCGCTTCCACGATCTCTTCGGCGGAAGGAATAATTCCACCCAGGCGTCCGAAATGTTCTGCCGGTACTTTTCCGTTTACAGACAGTTTCACATCTTCAATCATTTGTCCGGCGCTCATTTCTACTGCAAGCATGCCTTTTACCTGTCCTGCCATTTCTTCCAGCCTTTTCTTCGGGAAGGGGAACAGGGTGATCGGGCGCAGTAGTCCAAGCTTGATTCCTTGCTCGCGAGCCTGTTTTACTGCTTTTTGAGCAATACGTGCGCTTGTACCATAAGCGATGAGCAGGTATTCTGCATCTTCACACTGGATTTCCTCGAAACGCACTTCTTTTTCTTCCATCTCGCGGTACTTCGCCTGGATCTTATGGTTTACCTTTTCCTGTTTTTCAGCTACCAGTTCCAGCGAAGTGATCACATTGTGATCACGGCTTGCTGGCTTCCCTGTGGTGGCCCACGGCATTTGCTTAGCTATCTCTTCATCAGTCCTGCGTTGCTTTTGCTCGGTAAGTTCCACCTTTTCCATCATCTGGCCGATAGCACCATCGGAAAGGATCATGGCTGGATTCCTGTACTTGTAGGCCAGTTCAAATCCCAGCTCCACGAAATCATACATTTCCTGTACAGAAGCAGGTGCCAGGGTAATGAGTTTGTAATCACCATGTCCGCCACCTTTCACCGTCTGGAAGTAATCGGATTGCCCGGGTTGGATGGTTCCTAATCCGGGGCCGCCTCTAACCACGTTAAGCACCAGGCAGGGCAACTCTGCACCGGCAATATAGGACAATCCTTCCTGTTTCAAACTGATTCCTGGTGAAGAGGAGGAGGTCATAGCCATTTTTCCGGCTCCTGACGCGCCATATACCATGTTGATGGCAGCTACTTCACTCTCGGCCTGTAGCACTACCATTCCTGTGCGTTCATGCGGCTTCTCAGACATCAGGTGCTCCATCACCTCACTCTGGGGGGTGATCGGGTACCCGAAATATCCATCAACCCCGTAGCGAATTGCAGCCTCGGCCACAGCTTCGTTACCTTTCATTAATCGGAGTTCTTTCTTCATGCCTCAAAGATATTTTTGATTTTTTAACTTATTTTTTTCTTGTAAACCGTGATAACACCATCGGGGCAAACAATCGCGCAATTGGCACATCCAATGCAGGCATCATTTCCCTTCATCGCATACTGGTATCCTTTCGCGTTTACATTTTTCGACATGGTAATCGTATCGGTTGGGCATGCCGGAACGCATACCTTGCAGCCTTTACAGCGCTCTATGTCGATTACAATATCACCTTTAAATTTAGCCATATCACTAATCTCTTATTATATTACTATTGGTTTTTCTACTGGTATTTACAACCGCACGAAAATAGCAAAAAAAATCCGAAATTTTTCTTGTACTCATTATAAATTGTTTCTCACCAGCTTCTGTTTTTACTTATAACTTTATTGTAAACAACAGTATCCGGGCACTACCATTTTAATTACAGGCTGTTTGTGGATGCTATAGAAGATAAAAGATAGAAAGCGGAAGGCAGGATGCCCGGGGTAATTTGTTGATCATTATTCACTTTATCGATAAGTGCAGTAAGAGTCTTCGTGATTTTATTATAAGATGCCTGTATGGAAGAAGAACTATCCAAAGCAAGGCAGATATATAGCAGATACCTGTACGCGGATTAATCTGCTTTTTACCTTTCCATATTTTGGTTACCACTCCAACTATCTGCTCTTTACGAAAGGGGCCGGATGATACCTTTTGGGCATCGCCTGAAACATAATATCCATCGGCATTCCGGTAGATCACTCTGTGCAGGATAAATGACTGAGATGGAGTGCATAGAAAAACAATATCCCCGGGTTTGATTTTTTTATTTTTTGCTGGAACAATTAAAACACTGTCTTTTTTATTTCTCAAAAAGGGATACATGCTGCTGCCTCTTACTTTGATTATAATATCTCTGTTTTCTGAAAGCATTTCATTTGCTGCAGATAACATTCCCGGTGCGGGCATGTCGCCCTTTCTTATGGTGAAAGCCATATTAGTGTTCGTCAGCTTGCAGCAGAATCCTGGTAAAAAATACACTGGTCAGGGTCGTGATCCTGAAACTGTACTTCATTACATCCTGTATATGTATGGGATGAATAATAGATCACCAGACAGGCTGCAATTTTTTCATCTGGTTCCATCTCAATGATTTCCAGTTTGGGTTTCTGATACTTTTTCTTTTGCATTTTCATTATGTAAAGGGGTTATGTGGTCAAAAATATATTTTTTGGTTTTTGCTATTTCGCATATATATGGGCTAAGTTTGTTAAAACTTCCTGTTTCAGCTTGCAATTTTGCAGGGCACACCTCGCAATAATTTCTAAGGGAACATCTGCTACACTCTGCAGGCCCTGTAATTTTAGCGGTTTTTCTTACCAGTTCTTCCCATGATTGTAGAAAGTGGTAATCGAAAGGAAGCGTGGCAGGCTCTTCCATCAAGGCACATGGTAGCATCTTGCCGTCCCAGCTTATAAGAAATGAACTTTTACCGCCCATGCATTTCATGGCCGATGGAATAGGGTTGCTGTCATTGCATCCTGGGATGTCGAAGCTATTTTGAATTAAAGTAATGTAATTTTCTTCTTCACGCGAAAATGAATTATTTTCCTGCTCTGTTTGGTTCATTCTTGAAAGAGCAATAACTTCTTTGCCGGTTAGGCGCACGTTTGTGGTTTCTGACGAAATACCGCGGCCGTTTTTTATCAGTGTATTGAAAAATCGTACTGCTATTCCTCTTTCTGAACCCAACCTGGATATCTTCTTTGCTTCATGTATGTTTAGCTTAGTTATCGGGCTTCTTATCTCAGTAATAATTCCTTCTTTAAGTAGAAGGTCTATTCCATTTAATGCTTTGCTGAATCCAGAAGCTGTTCCTGTGGTCTTTTTGTATGTTTCAGAAGATGCTCCATACAGGGTAACGGCTACCTTTGATGCTCTTATTGGGGAAAACCATTTTATGAATTCTTCATCGATCAGGGTTCCATTGGTGTGTAACACAATATGAAATCCAATGGCATTCAGTTCCTGGTAAATTTCCTTAAAGTCTTTTCTGATAAGCGGTTCACCCCCAGTTAGCAGGAGAAATACCGTACCGTTATCGGCAAGCTGTCTGCCCATCCTTTTCCATTCATTCGCGCTTTTCTCCCTAAGCAAAACTTCAGGAGAGCTATTGTGCTTCACATAACAAAATTTGCATGAAAGATTGCAGCGGCTTGTTAATTCAAAAGTACCGGAAACAGGGACTTTGTTTTGGGCAGAATACTGAAGGAGGTATTCCGTTTTGTTTTTCCAGTTACTCTTTTTATGGTTAGCGTTATTCATTTTCCAGGAAGTGGTTTTGCTTTAATTTTTCCAACAGGGAG
>JBEPXQ010000250.1:0-3995 GCA_041641835.1 Bacteroidales bacterium | reverse complement strand
ACGGTACTGCCCTTTAATGCACTTGGCAGATTGTATAAAACGGAGTAGCAATTTACACAGGAATCAGTTTCGGTATTGAAACCCATCTATAACAGAATGCCAGGACACTCTCAACTCAGCTTCAGAATAGTCATGGCCAGTAGCACGGCTCTTTCATGCAGGCTGTGGCTAAGGATGTATTCTGATCTGCCGTGCTCGTCAGTTCCCACCGGGCCGAAACCATCAATAATAACACGCCCGGGTTCCACCAGCCCAATAGCACCGGAACTCCAGCGATGTTCCTCGGTAATACGAATATCCAGATCTTCAGCCAGTGCTTTTATTTTTTTCCAAAACTCAGTGCTCATTTCATTTTGCTGCATGGGCGGGCGTGTATCCCCTCCATCTATAGTCAGGCTGAGGTATTTTCTGTTTTTTAGTGCAAATGCACTACGTAACTGTTTTTCAAAATGGCTGATAAAATCCGGATCATCATATCTAATACTCAACCGCGCTGTGGCACCCGCATAAACCTGGTTGATATTTGCCTGAAGATTTACTGAGGAAGGAACAACCAGTATTCCTCTGGAGGTATCGCTCAGCTCGCTCAACCTGCTAATGGCCTTCGTAAAAAAGATGATGGATTTAGACAGATATGAAGCGTCCAGATTCTTTTTCAGGTTCATTTCGCAGCGGTAAACTGCTCCTCCTGGTCGTGAAGTAACCAGACTGCCCTGCAAGGATCCACCGTGCAAACCGATTACCACCGGGGCAGAGGAAGATATTTCCCGGATCTTTTTCCGGGTCATCTGGTTATGGATAGAATTATCAGAAGCAAGGAAGATACCGATTCGCTTTTTGCGCAGTTGCCGTGTAAACCGCAAGGCCTGCAATGCCTGCAGCATTACCACCAGCCCGCCTTTGCTCTCCCATATGGCTGTCCCGGTCATCTTCTGATCACCAGAATCAAAATATTCATGCCGGGCACTTTTCACTGCGTTATCAATATTCCCCAGAAACAACACATCCAGCTCATTGCCGGCGGTATTTCTGAAGAAAAGTGAATTCCCCAGCTCTACCTGTGAAAATACTTCGGAAGTAAATCCCAGCGTGCTAAGTTGCTTTTGCATCAACATGCCCACTTTATTCACCCCATCCGTGTTTCGCACATGCGTGTTTATATCCACAATCTGATTAAGAATGCCGGTATTCTGTTCATGCCTTGATCTTAAAAAGCCCCTGATCCTGGCCGGGTAACCTTTGCGCGAATCTTTTTTTCCTTTCTCATCCTCTTTTGGCAGAAAAGTATCTGAGAAATAACGGACGGCAGCTACATCCAGCATCTTAAGCACCAATTGTTCGAAATTATATCCGTGTTTACCTGCTGCATGCACATATGAACCAGTGCGTCCAAGGCTGGCCATGGAATTTATCTCCAACAGATAGATATTACTATCCTCATCCAGACGGATGTCCACACGGGAAAAATCACGCAGTTGCAATGCATTAAAAGCTTCTACACTCAACTGTTGCATTTTTCGGGCCAGTTCATCAGGAATAACAGCCGGGCAAACTTTTTTCCGTGGTGCTGTTTTTTTGTTATCTACAGTTTGAATAGCATCAGGATCATTATCAAGGTCAATTTCCAACACGGGGAATACTTCTGAAGGCTGATTGCCCAAAACTCCCACGGCAAATTCACGCCCTCTGATAAATTGTTCCACCAATGCCTGCTGGTCGAATTCACTGATGATAAAGCTGACGGCTTTCCGCAGGTCACTTTCGTTATACACGACTTTCAGCCCGAATGATACGCTTTCCATTTTCGGCTTCACTATCACCGGGTACTTAACACTGCTCATATCATCTTCAGCAGACGAAAACACCCAGAAATCGGGGGTAGGAAGTCCGTGCTTCTGCATGATGATCTTCGTGATTACCTTGTCCAGTGCCAGGGCGTGTCCCGAAGGGGAGGATCCCACATAAGGAATCCCCAGCATTTCCAGCATGGAAGGGATGTGAGTATAGCGGCTTTCGCCCTGTATGCCGTAGGCCATGTTAAATACCATGCCCATGCGTTCACCCATCATCACCCTTGGCATAAAAGCCTGTAGACGATCGATCAGGTGCATATTGCCATCAATCACAGCCACATTATGGCCGCCTTTTTCCAGTGCATCAGCAACGCGTTGGACGGTAGATGGGTCATAAACCTCCTTGTTTTGCATCCCAAAGGTGTTGATCACCCCGCTAAGATCTTTGTTATAGATAATTGCTACCTTCATCAGTTCTCCCTAATTTGATTATTTAACGGCTGCCTGCTCCAAATCAGCTTCATCCGGTTTTGGATCCAGCCCGCACATTTCCATAAAATTATCCATCAGCTTATAGCCATCTGTTCCAGACACCTCGGGATGCGACTGGAAACCATACACCGGCTTATCCTTGTGACGAATAATTTCATAGGGACAGTGTCTGGAAAAACCAAGACGCATGAATTCATCAGGCAGACGCGTAACATGATAGGAATGCTGTTTCTGTAGATATAGCTTATCACCAACCAGTCCTGAGAATATAGGATCGGAAGTATCTGTCAGGGTTATCCACTCCTTGCGGTTGTGGTATTCAGGCAACTTTTTAATCCTGCCACCATAAGCCACTGCAATTATCTCATGGGAAAGACAAAAACCTATTATCGGGACATCATAACGCATAAGTGCCACGAAATTTGCTGTAAGGTTCAATGGCTGATACGGGTTACCCCTTCCTCCTGAGAGGATTACTCCAGTGGGTTTCAGGCCAGAAGGAAGATTGACTGGTTCGTTGTGATCGAAAAAAATGTAAGGAATATCTCTCTCGTTCAGGTAGTTCCTCTTAAAGCGCTTAATGAAAGCACTCTGGTTATCAATTATTAGTATCATTTTCAGTATAATTAAAAAAGCCAGTAAATAAAATACTTTTTTCAACTGAAAAATGATATTGATAAAAATAAATATTTACTTTGTTCGCGCGTGACTTCCTGACACTTGCAGCTTCTTAGTTTAATTTTAATCGCGCGATATACTCCACTCCAGCAAAAAACTGCCGCTATGTTCTTCCGCTCTCACCAGTATTTTATAATCACCACTGTTTTTGACGAGCATATTTCTATCTGCATTTTTATCATCAATATCCAGGATTTTGTCACCGGCAGGATCGAAAACAGATGCGCTGATGATACCTGTTTTAGTGACAGCAGTGAGTTTTGAGCTGAAGTAGTCCCCTTTTTCAAGCCGGATGCTTTTATAATAAGAACCGCTGAAGGAATCGTACTGTCCCAGCATTTTATCAGACAATGCTTTTATCTGTCCATTTTTAATATTGTAGGATCCGCCAGTGCAGCCTGCTAAGGCAATGGTCACTAATAAAGCAAAACTGATGTACATGTGTATATTTCTGCTCATAATAAGTTCTTCCTTTGTTTAGTTTTCCGGATAATCATTTTTATCCAACCGACAATTTTCATATCAAATTTAGCTAAAAAACTTATTGAAATCAAATTATTTGACAAAGAATTGGTCACTTTCTCATTTTTAAACTGAAGTCTTCAAAAGCAAATATCCCTTATCTTTGCTGATATGCGAAACCGCTTTATCAAATATATAGGAAAAGAAGCATTGATTGCTGAAGGAGAAAAGGTTCTGCTGGCCGTAAGCGGAGGAGTTGACTCCATGGTGATGGCAAAACTTTTTGCTGAGGCAGGCATCCCTCATGCCCTTGCCCACTGCAATTTCAATCTAAGAAATGAGGAAGCTGAAAGAGATGAAGAATTCGTGAAGCGATATGCACGGGATCATGGCATAAAGCTGTTTGTAAAGCACTTTAATACCCGTCAGTATGCAGCTGACAACCGGCTATCTATTCAAATGGCAGCACGCAAGCTACGCTTCGATTGGTTTGATGAGCTTAGCGTTAAGTATAATTATCAGCTTATAGCCACGGGCCATCACCGGGACGATCAGATAGAAACCTTCTTT
>JBEPXQ010000249.1:3117-4007 GCA_041641835.1 Bacteroidales bacterium | reverse complement strand
ATTCCCATGTTTTAGAAACTGCGCCGGGTGATTACATATTTGCTTCAAGGCCAATATCATCTGAAGAACAAGGCCTTGCCTGACAAATAGTGATTTATTGTCAGTGGTTTGAGTGCCTTCAATTTCATATAGTGCATTTTCCAGGGTTTTCTCATACAAACCGGCTTGTTCTTTAGTGAGCGAGGCAAAGCTGTCAATTTCCACCTTTTCCGGCAGGTCCGTAATAATGCGCTTATCCGTTTTAAGGCGACGCATAAGAAAAGGGCCCGTTACTTTTTTAAGCTTTTCGGCCACCTGAGCATCATTGCTCTGTTCGATGGGGTTTCCGTATGTTTCGCCAAATTCTTTTATACTGCCCAGGAATCCCCTGTTGCAGAAGTCCATGATACTCCAGAGTTCACTCATGCGGTTTTCCACCGGCGTTCCGCTCATGGCAACAAAATGATCCGCTTTTAACGATTTCACCGCTTTTGTTTGTGCGGTAGCAGTATTTTTGATGTTTTGAGCCTCATCAATAACCATCATATGCCAGGACTTCTTTTTCAGTAATTCGGAGTCACTTCTCAAGATACCATAGGAAGTGATAATCACTTCATGTTCGGTTATTGTTCGGATATCACGATTGGGGCCATGATAAATACACGCATCAAGCGCGGGGGCAAACTTTTGAATCTCAGCCATCCAATTTGTGAGCAGGCCTGTAGGTGCCACTACAATGGCCTTTTGCTTTTCCAGATATCCCTCCTCTTTAAACTTCTGCAAAGCACAAATAACCTGCAGTGTTTTTCCTAATCCCATATCATCAGCTAACACTGAACCAAAGCCCACACGAGCATTACGGTATATCCATGAATATCCCCGGTGCTGATAGGGCCTCAATTGGGCATGAA
>JBEPXQ010000249.1:0-3107 GCA_041641835.1 Bacteroidales bacterium | reverse complement strand
TTAATTCGTCCAGTAGTTTTTTCACTGTACTGTCAATGCCCACCGCGGCTCCCTTATATTCACCGGTAAGTGCTGCTCGCATTATCTGGAAAGAAGTAAGCTTTTTATTGCTCGCGAAATGTTTATATAGTTTCTCCAGCTCTTCTTTCTTCACATAGATATAGCTGGATTTAAACTTTATCAGCCCTTCAGATTTTTGCAACAGTTGACGGAATTCATCCTCATTCATCAGCTTATCGCCTACGGCCACCTGCCAGTCGAAGTCCAGCAGTTTATCCAGTCGAAGCAGGCCCGAACTGTTGTTTTTACTCGTGATTTTTATACTGGGCCTGGGCTTCAATATCTGCTGCATTGCTTTGGGCAGCCTCACAGATATATCCAGCAAGCGGATAGCCGGAATGATGTCCATTAGAAAGTTGCCAAAAGCACTGCTATCCATCACAATTTCTTTATCCCCGGCTGAATTAATATAATCATCAAGTCCACTGATAAAGTTGCTTAGCAATGCCAATGACTTCAATACTTCCAGGCGGCGGTGTTCAAAACTGCTGCCAGTAAGAAGTTCTTTCAGGGTGATGCTGTGCTTTCTTTCAAAGACTGGTATTTCCACGTTGATATCTACCTTGAACAAATTATTCTCCATTTCTTCCACGGCCATCACTGGTTTCACCTCGCCTTGTGAAAGATAGAGCTTTTGAAGCCAGGCCATGATGCCTCCCGGAAGGGCTTCTTCTCCCGGATAATGGAAAGCGTATCTATCTCCTTTGAAGAACATAACAGCAAAAAAATCATTTGCTACATTTTGGCTGGTAATAACCACCAGCTCGCTTAAAAATAATGACAACAGGTTAACTGCCCGCTTCACATTAACCGGCTTTTTCTTTTTTTCACATATCCCGGTAAAAATATCTGGTGGTAGCATTTCCTCCAATTCCCTGCATAATTCTCTCACCTTATTACTCATCATAGCGGGCAACCACCGAATCGTGTATTTATTATCAGGCAGCATTACAATTTGCGGCACGATGGCACCATGAGCAGCGAGCTGCAATGCCAGGCGCACCGTGGTATGCAGGGCTGCAACAGATGGCTGGTAATTGCTTACCCGGGATACAGGTATATCAAAAAGCGCTTTCATCAGGCTATTAAAAGGAACTATGTCTTCATCGGTTACTGCTTTGGCCTGGCTGGATACATCAAGATAGATATGCACACGGGTATGCGGGTTAATGGTGATTTCGGGATTCCTGTTGGAATGCTGTAAATCACTCAGACTTGCTTTACCATCGGCTATCCGCCGGGAGTTTTTCACCACGCGCTTTAATTCATTGTAATATTTTTTTCTAAAACCATTAGCTGAACTGATATAAAAAGCAGGATCAGGTTCCAGTAGAGCTGTAACAGGCTCAAAAAGTGGCTCCAAACCGGAAAAATCAGGTCTTCGATATGCCATATTATTATCATAAGCCCCGGTATCCTGCTTTTCTCCATACAATAATTCGCTTAATTTTGGAACATCATAAGCCTGATCTTCGATCAAAATACCCGCATTAGCCAGCAGGCGCGGCAGATCGACATTATGCAGCTCAAATACCCGGAAAGGATTATTATCTATTTCGGTACTCATCTGGTAGATAACAGAAGCCAGGTGCTTACATGGCACCGCCCAGTCCGGACAAGAGCAAGACATTCTCAAGTCGCTCCACTTTGCCGGAAACACCTTTAGCTTATGCATGGCGGCCAGGTCTAAAACCTGGGGATCCAATTCCCGGTTTAGAAGCTTCGAAATAATCACAGGCCGTTGTTTTATATCATTCAGAAATTCACTCAACGCAGGATCCGTAAACGGAGGAATAACAATATCCACTCTATATGGCCTGGGCCGGCTGCCTGCTACTTCTGCCTTGATATTGTTACCTTTTATGATAATCTGTTCTACAGCTCCTTTACGCGCATAAGAGGCCCCTCGAGGCAAACGATTGCCGTAATCTATGTCTTTTAGTGAGTTGAGCCATTGCTCCCCCCACCATGTTTTTCCAAATGATGATGCCATTATGACTTTTCTTATGTTATGTATTTCTGCAGCTTGAAGATTATATATTTTCAACCTCAAGCAACCATTATATGGCTTTCTTTTCAGGGTATAAAATTCATTATAATTCCTGCAATAATAAAGTTATTTCCAGTTTATATGCATTCTATTTTATATGTTTGCAACAGGAAATACAAGTTAAAAGGTACTTAAACAGCATCATCCAAAATCTTTCAATCATGGACCTAAATGAGTTACAGCAACATCTGGATAAAATAATGCATGAGGAAAACACCAGACCAAGGGCGGCTTTCCAGGGGTACTCATCAACTGAAATGAACCACATCCTGTATGATACCTTTGGAGATTCCAGTCCAATGAAACTGAAAAGGATGGATGATCTAGATTATCAAAGAATGCCATTATTCAGGCTCATATGGCATTTAATGCATGTATTGCTCGAGCAAAAGGAACTCAAGCTTACTCAGAAAGGTTACCTGCCGGTAAAGATCGTTTCCGAATTGTATAATAGTAATGACATTGAAGAAAGGTATATTAAACCTGGTTTATACAAATTGTATAAGGAAACAGATTCCACTCATATTCATCTCACGCATATTCTTTTAAAGCTATCGGGACTAACCAAGAAGCGAAGCAATAAACTCAGCCTTACCAATAAAGGGAAAAAAGCACTTGATGATAAGCACGAATTATTCCGAATCATCCTGGAGGTATTTACAAAAAAGTTTAACTGGGCTTATTTTGATGGTTATGGCGATAATCAAGTAGGCCAGTTGGGTTATGGCTTTTCACTCATTCTTTTATCCTTCTATGGGCAGAAAGAGCGAGATGTCAATTTCTATGGTAAAAAGTATTTCGAGGCTTTTCCACAATTGCTGGAAGAAGTTGTACCAACTTATGCCCGATTAAAAGAATATGCGGGAAAGTGCTATGCCTACCGCACTTTTGAACATTTTATGAAGTTTTTTGGGTTGGTAACCCTCAGAGAAGAAGGCATGTTCATGGATAAAGAACTTTACATCAGCAAATCGGAGATATTTGATAAATTATTTAA
>JBEPXQ010000248.1:0-4012 GCA_041641835.1 Bacteroidales bacterium | reverse complement strand
GGGTAAATCATACGCACTATCCAAATAGTCAAACAAATAATAAAACATTACTCTGCTTTTTATTGATTTTTAAATATTTCGCCTATTATTTCCTTATCATCAAAATGATGCTTAACACCCTGGATTTCCTGATAGGTTTCATGACCCTTTCCGGCTACCAGGATGATGTCTCCGGGTTGCGCCAGCATACATGCTGTTTGTATAGCCTGACGGCGGTCAGTGATTTCCAGCAGCTGATTTTTCTTTTCTTCAGGAATACCTTCCCGCATGTCTGCAATTATATCTTCCGGTTTTTCGCTTCGCGGATTATCCGAAGTAAGAATGATCTTAGCTGCATACCTGGCAGCGATTTCAGCCATGATGGGTCGTTTCCCCCTGTCGCGGTCACCACCGGCGCCTACCACCACCAGCAACTGCTGTTCGGGTTTCCTCACGCCTTCAATTGTTTTCACCACATTCTCCAGCGCATCCGGTGTATGTGCATAATCCACAATGGCTGATTTAGCATCCTTTGACTTTATTACCTCAAACCTGCCTTCAGCTGCTTTCAGATTACTCAGCTCCCTGAGAACCGCATCGGTATCAACATCCAGCAGGCGGGCCGCAGCATACACTGCCAGGAGGTTACTGGCATTGAAGTCACCTACCAGACGCGACCATAACTGCCGGCCATCAAGCTCCATTAGCAAGCCCTCAAAGCTGTTCTCAAGCACCTTGCCCTTAAAGTTGGCAGGCTTTTTCAACGCGTAGGTGAATTTCTCTGCCATGGTATTCTGAAGCATGATCTTAGCATTTCTGTCGTCGGCGTTCACCAGTGCTTTAGCGTTCTTTCCCAGATTATCAAAGAAGGATTTCTTGGCTTTGATGTAATCGGTGAAGGTTTTGTGGTAATCAAGATGATCATGTGTAATATTACTAAAGATGGCCAGGTCGAAATCAAGACCAGCCACCCGGTTCTGGTGAATGGCATGTGAACTTACTTCCATAAACGCATATTCGCAGCCTGCATTCACCATTTCTCTTAAATAGCGATTGATAGCCGGGGCATCAGGAGTAGTGTGGGATGCATCAGCGGTTTTATCATCGATATAAACACGCACGGTTGACAGCAAGCCACACTTGTATCCCAGTGCTTTAAACAGGCTGTAAAGCAAAGTAGCTGTAGTGGTTTTCCCGTTCGTTCCTGTTATCCCTGCCAAATTGAGCTCTTCCGAGGGATCATCATAAAAAGCAGAAGCCATAAGTGATAGTGCCTTACTACTGTCCTCCACCTGCACCCAGCAAATGTCGTTGTTTTTCTGCTCCGGGAATCTTTGGCAAACCACTGCAGCCACACCCTGCTCCACGGCCTGCTGTATAAATCTGTGACCGTCAACCTGCGTGCCTGGAACGGCCACGAAAACATCACCGTCATTAAGATTACGGGAATCGAATTCAATTTTCCCGATCTCCCGCTCAGGATCACCGCTTATTTCCACTATCGGAACTCTGGATAATATGTCGCTCAATAACCTGCTCATACGTGTAACTCTATCATTATTTTTCTTCCTTTAACTGCTCTTGTTCCAGGCCTTACTGATTGCTTCACAACCCTTCCCCTTCCGAACACCTGCACCAGCATTCCTTCGCGCTTCAGCAAGTAAACCGCATCGCGGGCACCCATCCCCCTAACATCAGGTACATAACCCGAGCGTGTTTTCAGGGGTTTCAGGTTAAAGCTGTCGTCACTCTGGCGGGGACTAACAAATTCAGAAGCAGGATCCGCTGAGCTCAGCCTCACGCCCAGCAATTCAGCGATGCTGGTAAAATCAGCCTGATATCCCGCTATCATATCAGCGTTCAGGGCCGGCAGTGAATCTCTGTAATCTTCATGCATATCCAGCTGCGTAGCATAAACCTTATCAGCTATTTCTTTAAAAACCGGCGCAGCCACTGAGCTGCCGTAGTAAAAACCCTTTGCCGGCTTGTTTACTACTACTATGCAGGAGTAGCGAGGGTTATCCGCGGGGAAATATCCCACAAAAGAGGCTTTATGCCCTGTGAACTCATATCCAGCGCTGCCACTGGCAATCTGAGCGGTGCCGGTTTTCCCGGCAATCTTATATACAGTATTGAAAAGGTTCTTGGCAGTGCCATCTTCCACCACTCCTTCAAGCATCCGCCGGGCTATATCAATGGTTTTTTGTGATGCAATGGAAGGATTCAGCACCTCGGGTTTGATTTTCTCAAGCGTAGTGCCTGCATTACGGATTTCTTTCACAAACATCGGCTTCATCATTTTGCCGTTGTTTGCAATGGCATTATATAAGGTGAGAACATGGATCGGCGTCAACTCCACCTCATAACCAATCGACATCCATGGTAAAGTAACTTTAGACCAGGTGGAATTTTTGGGAGTTTTTATCAGAGGAGCTCCTTCTCCTTTGATTTCAATTCCCAGGGGCTTACCCAGTCCCATCTCTTTCAATCCTTCCACAAATTCATCAGGATTAGAGCCATAGGCTTTATATATCAGCTTTGAAATTGCCACGTTGGATGACACTTCAAATGAGCGCCCGACGGTGATAACACCATACCCACCTTCATGAGAGTCCTCCATTTTTTGTCCAAAGAACTCGGTTATGCCACCTTCAGTATCCACGGAATCATCAATATCAAATTTCCCTTGCTCCAGGCCCACCATCAGAGAGGCTATCTTGAATGTAGAGCCTGGCTCGGTGCTTTCACCGATGGCGTAATTATATGCCTCGCGATATTCACCGGTAGCTGTATCCCTCTTTAAGTTGGCAACTGCTTTGATTTCCCCTGTAGCCACTTCCATAAGGATAGCGCACCCATGATGGGCCCTGTGAAAGCTCAGGTGTTCTTCCAGGGCATTTTCAGCCACATCCTGAATATTAACATCAATAGTAGTAACGATATCATGCCCGTTTTTAGGTTCCACCAGGTTACCCTGATCCACCGGCATCCAGAAATTACGTGCAACTCGTTGCATCAACTGCTTACCGCTGTCGCCTTCCAGTACATTATTATATGCACCCTCCAGCCCTACCTGGTAATCTTCCCTGGAATAACCGATAGTACGGGCAGCCAGCTTACGGAAAGGTCTTTCGCGGCGGTTTTTCTCGATCACAATGAGCCCGCCTTTGTATTTACCACGACGCAGAATGGGCAGTTCACGAACTTTTTTCAGGTCATTATAAGTAACCTCCCTCTTGATGAGCAGGTAGCGGTTACCGGAATTTCTTGCCGACATTAGTTCGGCGCGATAGGTGCGATAATGCCGGTCTTTAAAAATATTTGCCAGCCCATGGGAGAGGGAATCGAGTTTATTATGGAATAGTTCATCAGTAATATGCTCAGAAGCAACATCCATGCGAATATCAAATATAGGTACAGAAGTAGCCAGCAGCCTGCCATTTTCATCATGGATAGAGCCACGCACAGCTTCCACGCTGCGATATGCCATGGTGATCTCTCTGGCCTTTTGCTCCAGCTCTTCACCCTTTACCATCTGTAAATAAGCTATTTTCCCTATGATGGCTAACCCGCCCATCAACAGGAAAACATAGAGTATGTAAACACGAATCAATATTTGTTTACGTCCTTCTTCCATTTGTTATTCACCAGGTTTTGATTTATAAAATAGCTTTTTAGGAGGCTCGGTGCTCTCCTCCACTCCTGTTCCTTTTAGTTTTCTTGCAACTTCCGACTGTTTGCTTTCAAACATCAGATATGAATTGGTTGAGCGGTATTCAAACCGCAGTTCTTTCATTTCATTTTCCACCATGTTCATTTCGCGTATCTTGCGCTGGGCATAGTAGTTATTGGCGATATAAACCATTGCCAGCCCGGTGAGAAACAGGATAAAGGGAAGCGAAACCACGTTGCGCCCGTTGGTGAGTACAGAACCATCGAGCACTGACTGCAGGTGCCGGCCTATACTTGTACCAGAAAACCAGTTTCCGGCAGAAGAAGCAGCCTCATTACGATGCTTCATCCGGTTTGCCTT
>JBEPXQ010000247.1:0-4013 GCA_041641835.1 Bacteroidales bacterium | reverse complement strand
TTGAAAACAGAAGAGCCGCAGGTGGTTAATCCGCCGAAAAAGAAGATACAGTGGGTGAAGCCACAGTTGCTGGGCGAGGTGGAATTCAGTGAATGGACATCGGGAAAGATCATGCGGCACCCGCGATTTAAAGGTTTGCGGGAGGATAAGGCACCGGAACAGGTGAAGCAGGAAATACCTGAGGTGGAATCGGCGCAGCTGAACCGGCAACGAAAGCTTAGCAATCCGGATAAGATTTTCTGGCCTGAAATGGGCATCAGAAAGCAGGATGTATATGATTATTATGAGGAAATGGACGAGATTATTTTGCCTTATCTCACGGGCCGTCCGCAGTCGCTTTTCAGGACTCCTGACGGAGTGAATGGAGAGGGGTTTTTCCAGAAGGATGTGTCGGGGCTGGTGCCCGAATGGATAGAAACCGTTGAGGTTGAAAGCCGGTCTTCAGGCAAAAGCAAGACCTACATGTTGTGCCAGGATACCGGAAGTTTGCTGTTTATGGTGAACCTGGGTTGTGTGGAGATAAATCCCTGGAATTCGGCAGTGCCGGAACTGGACAGACCGGATTACGTGGTATTTGATCTGGACCCGGTGGAGGTAGGATTTGATAAGGTGGTGGAAGTGGCCCAGGGATTCCGGGAGCTTTTTGATGAGCTGAAGCTGCCTTTCTTTGCCAAGACCAGTGGATCGAGAGGAATGCATATCTATCTGCCGGTTTTGAAACAGTATTCTCACCAGCAGGCCCAGCAGTTTGTAAGGCTGATTGAAATGGTGATCCACCGCAGGTTTAAAAAGCTGACCAGCTTTGAGCGGAGCCCATCAAAACGCAAAGGGAAAATATACCTTGATTATTTGCAAAACGGCCGGGGGAAAACGATGGCTTCGGTTTACAGCCTGCGACCAAAACCCGGCGCAAAGGTCTCGGCTCCGGTGGCGGCAGATGAGCTTAACGCCAGTCTCAACCCGGAGGATTTTAATATCTCAACCATGAAAAAAAGAATGCAGGAAAAGGGCGACCTGTGGAAAGACTTTTTTAAAAAACGCGTGGACATTAAAGACGTGATCGGGAAAATGGGTTGAGGCGTGGGATCAGGATTTGTTGAGTTCTTCCCACTTCCACCCGTCATGTGAAATGAGTCCGTAGAGGCACTTTCTTCTTTCGCTGAAATCACTGATCTTTTTTTGTTCTTCTTCTTTTGATAAGTCAAGTCCAAAAAAGTCGAGGTGCGCCCGGTATGGAAACTCCGGTTCGTATTCCTGGCTGATGTGGCTTGAAACAGAGATATCCAGGTAGGAATTCATGGCAAAGCGGACATTATTCCAGTAATGAATTCCCTGGGATTTGTCTATCTGATAGATCTCCTGTATGCTCAAGGCTTCATCCAGCATTGCCAGGTTAAGTGGAGCCGAATAGCGCTCAGCATCATCGTGGAAATAATCCAGAATAGGATATGCCAGCTGCCGCTCACTGTGCTCGAGTATTTTTTCCTGGAGCACCTTAAAATGCTCATACAGAATTTTGAAATCTTTCCCGTTCCAGCCATTTTTGATAAGCTCCACCGGTGTTCTTCCCATGCTAAAGATATAGGCAGAAAGTGCCCGTTTTTTGATCACAGCATCCAGAATAGGGATGAAATATGTAATCGCCAGCGTGATGAAGAACAATCCACTGAAACCAACGATGTTGGTTAAGATATGCCAGATGCCCGGGCCGGCAATAATGTCACCATTGCCCAGCGAACTTAATGTATATCCCACAAAATAGATCTTATCCAGTGTGTCTGCCGGGAGGCTGGTGGCGGAAACCAAAGCGGAGTTGGTGGTGGAAAGGAAAATTAGAGTGTAGCCTAGCCACAGGAGAACCACCCAGCTGAAAAACAGCATAAAAAGAATAAGAAATCCGGCATGGTTAAGAATTTTTGAATGCGCATTTTTTTTACCAAGAACAAAAAATATCTTCCAGAATACCTCTGCTAAAAAATTCGATACAATTCCGCCGCCACTCATTCTTAGAATAGTGGTAAGCATATCAATACTTATTATCAGTACGATTAATGCACCGGCTATTATCAGAAGGGTTTGCATTTTGCCAAATAGTATTTTTGTTATTAAAATGACCTGTGAATGATCATTTTTGTTCAATGCGATAAAGATCAATTCTTATGCGCCCGCTTAACTTCAGCTTCTTTTTATTCCACAGGTAAATCTTCAGAATATCTTCGCGGGAATAATCATTGAGCGCGATGGTGAAATCAAAGCTGATCCTGCCGTTCTCATCCGGTTTGCATGATTTCACCAACGGAATGCCCTCGTAAAAGAATACCTTTTGCTTTTCAGGGTTTTCAGCACTGAACACCATTAGGGCTTCCTTGAAGAAACTGATATCCTCCAGCTGTCCGCTGCATCTTACAAACAACGGAAAATCCAGTGAATCTTCATAAATGGTAAAATATTCCGGTGTACCATCAATTTCTTTTGTATAACCGGCTATTTTATTTCTTTCCAGGAATTCTTTCCTTTTGTAAAGTATTAAGCGGGAGTATTCATCTTTGAAAACCGGCTGGTAAAGTTCTGTGATATCCGGGCGCAGTTCATGCAGGTGAATGATGTAATCTGCCAGTGTATCTGCCCGTGAGTTGGATTCCTGAAAAGCCTTCAGGGGGAGTCCTTCTTCCCTGATAAGTGACTCATCCATGCGCCAGAATCTTCCGCCAGTGGATGTGGGAATGCCCTGGATTTTATCAGGGATTTTGCTGATCAGGCGCTTCTCAAAGTGCTCGGTGGGATAAGCCATAGTGCGATTCAGGTTGAATTGCAAAATGCAATTTAGCATACACAGCGGAATAATGATAATGCCCGGCCAGTTTGTTTTCAGGTAATCGAAAGCAAAAGCCAGGCTTCCGAAGAAAAAAACAACCAGAAACAGAGCGGCTCTGTCTTCAGGAAAGTTCACGCCAAGCAGGTAGTGCTGACCAAGGATACTGCCCAGCCCCAGCAAGAAAAAGGCAGGAAATACTACGCGTGGCTGGAAGATATCAAAAGAGCGGAGGAGAATAAAAACCAGTGTGCTCACAATGAATAGCGCCAGGATGAACAGAAAAATGTCAAACCAGAAGCTGCTGATCTTCCATACATGCCAGCTTAAAGAGTGCAGCGTGACATCAATAAACCCCTGTTGTGCTCCATAATACAGTTTTCCTATTTCTTTCAGATGAAAGGAGTAGCTTACAGCATAAGCAATTGGAGCAAGGGAGAGCAGGCCGGCAGCTGCCCAGGCAGGCTTTATTTTAATGATCATTAAAGATGCCCACACAACAGCAGCCAGTGCAAAGGGAATGAGTGTGAGATTAGCGTACACCGCGAGCAACCAGGATATCAGCATCAGCACATAATGGATGATTTTTTTATTTCTGAAAAACAGTAGCATTTGTAAGAAAGCAAATGTCATAAAAGCCATAGAAAGTGCATAGCCACGAGCCAGGAAGAAATAATCCAGCAGAAAAGGCGTCAGGCAGAATAATACCATCAGCATGTAAAAATTCATTTTCCGGTTGAAAAAGGGACGCAAGGAAAACAGCGACCAGAAGTAAACAGGAAAAGCAAGCAGGGAAGGCAGGCGTACAATCCAGCGGGCATCTGACTGAAAAAGCCTGATAAAAAATCCGCCCAGAAAGCTGTTAAGAAAGTGATTGTTGGCATCCACATATCCGCTGTAGGGCAAAAAGTTCCACGGTATCATGTAGGCCCATTTGGTCACGATTTCATCATGGATATAAAATACGGTATGGGATTTTACAATGATGTAGGCCCATAATAGCAGGAATAAGAAAGCGGCAGAAATATTTTCCCACTTTTCAAAAGTGTTGTCCGGGCGAAAAAAACGGATCATGAAATCGGCTTTGAGTAGTTTCAGAGAGCTAAAGTAATAAAAAGTGGGATTTAGTTTTCTGTTATTGCTTTACCACCCAAAAGTTACATTTTCCACATTAATCTTTTGTCAGGCAGTTTAAAACCAT
>JBEPXQ010000246.1:0-4013 GCA_041641835.1 Bacteroidales bacterium | reverse complement strand
TATCTATCAGGAAGGACAGCCAGTATTTAAAGCAGCGGTTGCCAATATGGCCGATACATCGGTTAAGATGATGGAAAAACATAACATCGCTTCCGAAGAACTCGACTGGCTGGTGCCACATCAGGCTAATATGCGCATTATCGAAGCCACAGCCCGCCGCATGGGGATCAAAAAAGAGCAGGTGATGATCAATATCCAGAAATATGGGAACACCACTGCGGCCACACTGCCGCTCTGCCTCTGGGATTATGAAAAACAACTCAAGAAAGGCGACAGGATCATCCTGGCTACCTTCGGGGCCGGCTTCACCTGGGGCTCCATCTATATGAAATGGGCTTACGATGGCGATAAAACCGGAAAATAACACCAGAAAATAATCAATCATAATACAGGCTCCCACATGGGGGCCTTTTTTGTGTTATATTTTATTTGGGCGGCTATTCCGTCTCCGGCTGCAATCTGTGTCAGCAAAGCAAAGCTGCCACAACCCGCGTGCAGGAGCTCGCTTGGGCTTCGCTCTGCCCACGGGGCGGCAGCTAAGCCTTGCTTTCCACAGGATTTCCGCCTCCGCCCGGGCCGCGCGGCAGTGCCAAACCAAACGCTGCCACGAGCTCCGCGCGCTGTCAGGTCTTTACTATTGCCAAAATCGTTAACTATATGATCCACATGATAGAGATTGTTATGCCATGGATCAACCTGTAAGCGTCCGACCACAGCGAGATACTGACAGCTGTGATCAGTTACGACCCCTATCAAAAACCAGTCTCAACCCGCGCAGTCTCCGCTTTATTTTTTAATCTGAATTTAATTCCCTATTTTTGGTCGGAATTTTTCTGAGAAAGATAAAGAAAGCTTATGACCCGAAAATTTGACCCTCAACAGAACTTCATAAAAACACGCGAAAAAATAGGCTATGTTTCCCGCAAACAAGCTACGCAGACTGATTATGATCGCATTGGATTCATGTCAGGCCTGGAAGTTCACCAGCAATTGCTCACCAAAAGCAAACTCTTTTGCCGCTGCCCCGCCGGCATCTACCACGATAATGATAATTATGATGCCGAACTGATACGCCACATGCGTCCCACGCTTAGCGAGCTGGGGGAATATGACGGTACCGCCCTGATGGAATTCAAAACCCGCAAGGAGATTATCTATCGCATCAATAATGAAAACTCATGTACCTACGAGGTGGACGATACCCCGCCTTTTCCACTGGACCCGGAGGCACTGGAAACAGCCATCAGGATCTCGCTGCTGTCCAAATTAAATATAGTGGGAGAGGTGCACGTTACCCGTAAACAATACCTGGATGGCAGTATTCCCACCGGTTTCCAGCGTACAGCCATCATAGGCGTGGAAGGGGCCATCCCGCTTAAAAATAAAACCATAAGGCTGATACAGCTCAGCCTGGAAGAGGATTCCTGCCGCGAGATATCAGATATAGGGCATACAAGAGTATTCAAGACCGACCGGCTGGGAATGCCTCTCATCGAAACAGTTACATATCCTGATATGGTGAACCCGGATGAGGTGAAAGAAGCCTGCGATTACATCCGCTTCCTGAACCGCAGCACAGGTATGGTGCGCACCGGAATGGGCGCCGGACGGCAGGATGTGAATGTTAGCTGCGCCGGGGGTAGCAGGGTAGAGATCAAAGGCGTGGCACATACGCGCTGGATACCCGAACTCACACACGTGGAAGCTTTCCGGCAGTTTGCCCTGCTGCAGATCAGGGATGAACTGAAAGAGCGGATTGCCGATCCGAAGAACTACTCCATCAGCCACACGGAACTGGATTTCTATAACTACGGTTTCGACAGCATTCCAGCTATCAAAACCGCCAAGCTTACCAATCAGAAAATAATAGCCGTAAACCTGCCTGATTTTAAAGGATTATTGTCACACTTTACGCAGCCCAACCAGTGTTTCGCCAATGAGTTTGAAGGCAGGCTAAAAGTGATTGCCTGCCTGGAGCGGCCAAATATGACCCACAGCGAGGCGCTTGATCCGGTTATCCGTGAAGAGGACTGGGAGAAGATACGTAAAAGGCTTGAAGCCAGCGATCAGGATGCGCAAGTCGTGTTCTGGGGTCCTGAAGATGATGTGAAAACTGCCCTGGAAACCATCGAAGAACGCTGCCAGATGGCCATAGATGGTGTACCTGAGGAAACCCGTAAATCATTCGCCGATGGCTCCACTGTTTTTGAAAGGGTACTGCCCGGTGCTGATCGTATGTATCCCGATACAGATACCGCACCACGACCACTGGAGGATTCCTACATTAAAAAACTCGAGCAGGACCTGCCCATGGAGGTAGTAGAACGGTACAGGCAGCTTAAAGAATGGAATGTACCGGAAGATACTTACCATTACATTTTCTCCCGGAACCTTTATCCACTGATAACCGAACTGGTGGAAAAGGCAAAGCTAAATCCTGCATTTGCCGGATCTTTTGTGGGGCATAAGCTGAAGTTTGTAGAGGGTCATCATGAAAAAGGCGAACAGTTCGACTATATGCAGATCGTGGACCTGTTTAAATTCCTGAAAAAGGAAAAACTGGCTTTTAACCTGGCGGAGCATATGCTACCGGTTCTTTATGAGCATCCGAAAATGGATTTCGACTCTATCCTTACCAGCATTGGCTTCAAAACAAAAAGCAAAGACGAGATTACACAGAAGATCCCGTTCCTGAGCAACAAATTTGATGATATACGCCGCAGGGATGGTCAGGCCCGCAAGATTAACTGGATTATGGGACAATTGCGGAAACAGGCCGTAGGAAACATGAAATTCACCGACCTGCTGAAGGATATTCGCCAACAAGTTAAAGCCAGCTAAGAACAAGAAAAAACAGAATCATGAGCAACGATATATTTCAGGGCTATAAAGGCCGCGCACTGGAAGTTCTTAAGAAATACAATGTCAGGGTTTGGGGGAAAGCCAAAGTGGAAACCACCCGCGGAAAATTCGAGGGAACGGTGCTGCCGCGCTCAGAAAATGATGATGATAAGCACATCGTGATGAAGATAGCCACCGGTTACAATATCGGCATTGATACCGACACAGTTACCTCCATGAAGGAAGAGGGCTTTAAGAAGGCAAACTATGCCATCCCTGAGAAAGAGTTTCCCTATAGCAAGCATAATCCCAATGTAAAACTATTTGGCACGGGCGGCACCATTGCCTCCCGCCTGGATTACCGCACCGGGGCTGTGATCCCGGCTTTCTCACCAGGCGAACTGTATGGTGCAGTCCCCGAACTGGCCGACATCTGCAATATAGATACAGAAAAGGTGTTCGCAGTTTTCAGCGAAAATATGGGGCCAAAGCAATATATGGCTCTGGCAAAAGCCATTGGCCGCGAAATAGAAAACGGCGTGGATGGTATCATGATCGGACATGGAACCGATACACTGCACCATACCGGAGCAGCGCTTACCTTCATGGTGCAGAATTCTCCTGTGCCTATCGTTTTGGTGGGTTCTCAGCGTTCTTCAGACAGGCCAAGCTCAGATGCTGCCCTTAATCTGATGCATGCTGCCAGAGCCGCAGGACATGGCGATATAGCCGAAACCATGGTTTGTATGTTTGGGCCAACTTCTGATGAATATGGTTTGCTGCATAAGGGAACACGGGTACGTAAAATGCATTCGTCCTATCGCTCCACTTTCAGGACTATCGGGGATATTCCCTTAGCCACGGTTGACAGAGACAAAATTGTACATATCCATAAAAAATATAAGCCCCGGCGCAAAGACCGTAATGTTACCATCAAACCCTATTTTGATGACCGCGTAACAATGGTTTACTATTATCCGGGTATGAAGCCCGACACCATAGATTCTCTGGTGGATAACGGCTACAAGGGAATTGTGATTGTGGGTACAGGCCTGGGCCATGTGAATAAGGAGCTTTATCCGGCTATCGAACGCGCTCATGCCAAAGGAGTGCACATGTACATGACCCTGCAGACACTCTGGGGATACGTGCATATGTTTGTGTATGACACT
>JBEPXQ010000245.1:0-4014 GCA_041641835.1 Bacteroidales bacterium | reverse complement strand
TCGACTATGGAAATAGTCCCCGCAATAATGCTTTAGTCTGAGGTATCTTAAGTCTCACCACCTCGCCACCTCACAATCTCACTAACTCACCATCTCTCAGTCTCTAAAGTCCCTAAAGTCACTTCAGTCCCACCATCTCACCACCTCACCAACTCACCATCTCTCAGTCTCTAAAGTCCCTCAAGTCTCTAAAGTCCCTCAAGTCTCACCATCTCACAATCTCTCAAAACAGTCCCGTGATGTTTCCATCCGCGTCCACATCAATACGTTCTGATGATGGTATCTTAGGCAGCCCTGGCATACGCATGATATTTCCGGCTATCGGAACCACGAAACCGGCTCCGGCGTTCAGTTCCACTTCACGGATCTTCACTGTGAAGCCTTCAGGCCGTCCCAGCAGTTTTTTATCATCCGATAGCGAATTCTGTGTTTTGGCAATGCATACCGGCAGCTTACCAAATCCCAGTTCATTAATAGATTTAATATCTTTTTTAGCTTTCAGCGAATACTCTACATGATCAGCTCCATAAACCTTTTCTGCAATGGTATCCACCTTTTTCTCTATGCTCCAGTCGAAATCATACAGCGGTTCAAAGCAAGTCACACATTCCTCAGCGGTTTTCACCACCTTTTCAGCCAATTCAATGGCACCTTCACCGCCTTTGGTAAACACTTCAGATATCGCCGATTCCACCCCATAATTATTGATGTGTTCCTTCACGATCTCCAGCTCCTCATCCGAGTCATTGGGGAACCTGTTGATCGCCACTACCGGCGACAGGTTATACAGCTTCATGTTTTCCATATGCTTATCCAGGTTTGCCAGGCCTTTCTTCACCGCTTCAGCATCCGGCTCGTGGAAATCCTTCGCACCACCATGGTGCCTTAAAGCACGAACTGTAGCCACTACAACGGCTGCATTTGGCGAAAGTCCGCCATACTGCGATTTAATATTCAGGAACTTTTCAGCACCAAGATCAGATGCAAACCCAGCCTCTGTTACCACGTAATCACTCAGCGAAAGCCCCATTTTTGTTGCTATCAGCGAATTAGTACCGGTAGCAATGTTGGCAAACGGCCCTCCATGGATAATAGCCGGATTACCTTCCAGGGTTTGCACCAGGTTTGGCTTGATGGCATCTTTCAGCAGTGCTGCCATGGCACCTTGAGCATTAAGATCCCTGGCAAACACCGGTTCCTTATCCCAGGTGTAGCCAATAAAAATATTTCCAAGCTTTTCTTTCAGGTCCTGCAGGTCTTTGGCGAGCGTTAGCGTGGCCATAACCTCCGATGCTGCCGTGATATCAAATCCGGTTTCCCGCGGCACACCCTGGGTGCGTCCACCCTGGCCGATAGTGATATGCCTTAAAGCACGATCGTTCATATCCATCACCCGTTTCCATTTTATCTGCCGCGGATCCAGGTTAAAATCCTTGTTACGTTGCTGCAGGCTGTTATCAATCAATGCAGACAAAAGATTGTGAGCTTTCTCAACAGCAGCCAGGTCACCCGTGAAATGCAGATTAATATCCTCCATGGGGATCACCTGCGAATATCCGCCACCGGCAGCGCCACCTTTGATACCGAATACAGGACCCAGCGAAGGCTCCCGCAGCACTACCGTCGTTTTCGTGCCTATGCGGTTCAGCGCCATCGACAAGCCTATTGAAGTGGTTGTCTTACCTTCCCCGGCAGGCGTTGGTGTCATCGCCGTCACCAGTATCAGCTTCTTCTTGTTCACCTGGCTCTCATCAATCAGGCGCAACGGCAGTTTTGCCTTATATTTTCCGTAAAGTTCAAGGTCTTCTTCTCCTAAGCCAAGCTTTTCCGCAATCTTGTTAATGTGCTGTATCTTAGATTCGCGGGCAATTTCAATGTCTGTTTTCATGGGAATTAATGGTTATGGTTGTCTATGCTTCTAAACAAATCCAGTGCTGTTAAGTTTTTAACAAAAATCACCAACACCCGTCTCACGCAACTGGCGTAAGCTTCAGCCAATCAAGCCATATTTTCTATAATGATTATTTGGGCAGCCAATCCGTCTGCGGCTACTAGCCCGCACCTGCTCAGGCAGTGGCTGTAGGTGGCGGACAACGAGCTTCCTTTGGTCGCTGTTGCCGCCACACAGCCACTAAGCCTTCGCAGGCACGGGGCTATCCGCCTCCGCCGGGCTGCAGGGGCTGCTATCGCTAAGCTAAAATTGCTATAAATCAAATACTGCGCGATAACGCTGAGCGAAATCAAAGACCTCACTCAGCGTTTTCGTATCAGCAAAATTCGCTTCAGCTATTGCTCTTCTTTTTTGATTTGATGAGGTTCATGCGTAAAACCAAGCCAATATAATTTCCTGAAAGGGTATATTTACCACTTGATCGAGGTGAAACCCGGAGATTATCAAAAAGATACTCCCCGCTCATCAAAGGCTTGAAGTTGATATTACAAACCAGGTCGGCTGACCACCTCACCTTGTTGCGGGGCAAAGCGATACCTGCTCCAAGTAATATGCTTCCATGAAACAATTGGTTTGGACTAAATGCTTTGAGTCCAAAAATTTGACTTGCTTCAGTGCTGTCAGAATTAATCATTGTAATTATAAAAAGCCCTTCACTTGATAGCATGTACTTGGCACTTATACCAGCAAAAGCCGACAGGTTCAGGTTGTTATTTTTATAGATATCATAACTTATTTTAAATGGGAATGAAAAGGAATACATGTTATACTCCTTTGCTCTTTCGTCAATTTCACCGATGTTACCATAAGTGTCATAAGCGTTAATATCAAATCCAATATTATAGATAGGGTCAAGAATCGTAAATATACCGGTGGAAAAATTGAATCTGCTTAAGGTTAAAAGACGAAATTCTAACCCTCCAGTAAATGACCATATAGGATAATTTGATATAGAATAATTTCCTGTGGTTCTTTCTATGTTAGCAGGGAAGTACATCACAGAACCGGCAGAAATGCTCCATACTCTATATTTTTTTATGAGCCTGATGCTGTCAGTCTGAGCATTTGCCGATACCAGAAATGCAAAAATGAGGAAGAACCCCATTATTGCTTGTTTGATAGTTTTGCTTTTTGTCATGGCATATATGAATCTGTTTGGATACAACTCCTAAACACGAATGATAATTGTCCTCCACCAGCACTAAGTTAATGGCATGCCAAAATTAATATACGGTTAATATTTGTCAAGTTTTTTAACATATTGTCTTTAGATTTTGATGATGCTTTTTGCTTCACGAAACCGTTCGATGCAAGAAAAATATTGTTGTCTAAAGCCGAATTACAAATTCGGCTTAGCGGTAGTACGAAACTAATTCTTTTTGCTCGTCATCTACTGAGCAAGTATGCTGAGCGAAATTTGCAATTTCGCTCTTTCCCTTTAAATTACAAATACGCCTTAGCGGTAATGTTTCCCAAAAACCTGATTATAAAAAAACAGCCGTACAAATATGCACGGCTGTTTTTAAATATGGGTTGTTCTTATCTCACAATGACCATTTTTCTTACTTCAAATATCTTATCAGTTTTGAGTAGTATCATATAAACACCCGGACTTAAATCCATGTCCGTGAACGGCATCTCAGGTGCAATAAACCGACCCTGGTAAACAAGTTTTCCGGAGGCTGCAAAAATGGTAATCTCTGCCTGTTCCTGAGGAGAAAGCATTGTTCTTACCTTAAATGTAGCACGGTTCGGATTCGGGATAATGCTGAATAAGCCTTGGCGCATTAATAGATTCTCCTGCATTCCAATAAGCGTGTAATTGTATGCGAGGGAGGTGTCAGAAACACACTGCTGATTCCATACCTGAACGCGATAGTAGCCGTTCTGGTCCGGAAGAATAGCTTTGGTATTGAATGAAGTAGATGCATTATCAAGATACCAGCTATAAGCTGTTCCACTAACACTGGATTCCAGGGAATCACCCGCTATTAGCATGATGTTGGGAGTCGCAGGGACATCGGTTACTGTCATAATAACCGTATCCGAATACACCATCGCCG
>JBEPXQ010000244.1:0-4025 GCA_041641835.1 Bacteroidales bacterium | reverse complement strand
TGCAGACAAGTAAGGATCAGGCTGATATGAATCAGAAGCTGAAATCAAACATGGATCAGTTTGTAACTAATCTTGATGACTCAGTTAAACAGACTGAAAACTACAAACAAAACGCTGAACTGCTTAGCCAAAATGTTGCCCGCCTTAACAAGGTATATGGTAATATGCTGGCTGCAATGAATGTTCAGCAGGGTTAATTAATCATGATTATTAACAGATTAAAAGAATTGATCTATGGGTGGAAATAGTCCTGGTGCTCTTAGCCCGCGGCAAAGGATGATCAACATGATGTACCTTGTGCTTACGGCCATGCTCGCACTGAACGTATCCAAAGAGATACTCAATGCATTTATCGTGGTTAATAAAGGCCTTGAGCAAACAAACGAAAACTTTAGCAGAAAAACAGCACTGTTGTATAATCAAATGGATCAACAGCGTGCATTAGATAGTGCAAAAGTTCAGAAATACTACGAAAAAAGTCTGGACGCAAGAAAAGCGGCAGATAATCTTGTGGATTACATAAACGATCTGAAGAACGTTCTTATTGCATATACAGAAAAAGCGGATACCAGCGGAACCAACTGGGAAACAACAACCTGGGAGGGTCCTGAGGGGGATGACGTTACGGGAGAATGGCGTGAGAAACCAATTCCTCTTCTTAAAAATAAGGACAGCTATGATGCACCAACGCGTCTTATGGTGCCAGACGGTGATATACAACCTAAGAAGGGTTATGGCTATAAGCTGAAAATGAAAATTGAGGATTTCAAGTCAGAAATGAAAGAACTCTTCAATGATATCGATACTACCGGAGATGATAAGATATCTCTGGGATTAAATACTGATGATGTGTATTCAAGAATAGAGAACAAAAAGCTTAGCTGGCAAACCTATAACTTCTATCATTCGATTCTTGCTGCCAATATTGTAATGCTTAATAAATTGATCGCTGAAGTGCATAATGCTGAAGCTGATGTTGTAAGCAAATTGCTGTCACAGATCAGTATTGCTGACTTTAAATTTGACCGCGTGGAAGCTAAGGTAGTGCCTAAATCGAATTATATTCTTTCGGGAGAGGATTATGAGGCTGACATTTTTGTTGCCGCGATAAGCGAAACGCAAAAACCTGATGTTTATATTTTGCAAGGTGGTGATACTTCTGCCACCAGAGAGACAATATTAAGTGAAGGAAGTGAAATAGATACAGCATATAAGGGAATGACAAAATATGTCATTAAACCTAACGGACTGGGTGAAAAGAAATATGTGGGAATAGTGAAATTGCGCAAACCAGGCCATGCAGGAGAAGAGCCGGATGATTTTAATTATTATCCCTTTCACTCAAGCTATGTAGTTGCAGAACCAACAGCTGTTATTTCGGCTACCAAGGTAAATGTACTTTATAGAGGAGTTGATAATCCTGTTAAGGTATCAGCACCTGGTGTAGCAACAGCTAATCTGTCGGTAACTGCTTCCAATGCCAGTGTAAAAGGTGGCGGAGGTTCTTATGATTTACGTCCGGGTAGTGGTAACTTTACTACTGTTCGTGTTTCAGCTAATATTGGCGGAGAATCTCGTTTCATGGGTGAAATGCAGTTCCGTGTAAGGCGTTTGCCGGATCCGGAAGTAAAAATCGCCGGTAAAAACTCCGGAAGCGCCATCAGAAAGGCGGAGCTTAAAGGAGCTCGTCTGTATCCTGACATGCAAGGTGCATTATTCAATGTTAGTTACAGGGTTACCCGTTTTACCATGGATGTTACCGTAGGCCCCAATACCAGGTCTTATACCACCACAGGTGACAGATTATCTGCTGAGATGAAAAACATCGTGAACAATCTTAACCGTAGTTCAACCGTTGGTTTTAAGAATATCACTGTAGTTGGTCCTGATGGATCAAGGCCGATTTCCGGGGTGTTCTATACAATACAATAAAAAATTAATTGATTATGAGACTTTTTGTTAGATTTTCTTTCTTAATACTCATGATGTTGCCTTTGGCAGGGGTTTTTGCCCAGGGCGGAGTTACCGAGGCTCCCAATCATGATGTGTATGAGCGGCAGGAAAACAAAACCAGACAGGTATTGGGCTATCCCCACGTGAGAGAAGCTGACGTGATGTGGCACAAAACTATCTGGAGACGCCTGGATATGCGTCAGAAATTCAACCTGCCTTTTTATTATCCTTTCATTCCCAAAAACGGGCGCAAAAATTTTATTACTGTAGTAAAAGAAGCTATTGAGCAGGGCGAGCTTACAGTATATGAATTTAGCCTGATAGATGATCATTTTTCCGAGCCCTTGTCCATAGAAGAGGCTGTAAGAACTTTTCAGGATTCAATCACTTTTACGGACTATGATTCTTTGGGTAATCCAATGACAATGCGTGAAGCAGTTGATGCTGATCTTCAGGATATCTATGAGCTGGATATCAAGGAGCAATGGTTTTTCGACCGCGAACGTTCAGTGATGGAAGTAAGGATAATTGGAATATGCCCGGTGTGGTACCAGCCACCCACGGCTAATAATCCTAATCCAACCAGAAAACCTATGTTCTGGATCTATTATCCTGACGCCAGGGATGTATTAATTAACGCCCCGGTTTATAACAGGCATAATGATGCACAACGTTTGACTTATGAGGATATTTTTGCCAAACGCATGTTTGACAGCTATATCTATAAGGAGTCAAATGTGTATGACCGTACAATACAGGATTATGCTCTCGGTATAGATGCCCTGATTGAAGCCAAGAGAATAAAGGAAGAGATTCGTGAAATGGAAATGGATCTCTGGGAATATTAAGAACAAGTCTCATAATCAAAAAATATAAAAGGCTCCCGGTAAATTTTACCGGGAGCTTTTTTTTGTCTGGATGTAAAATAATTCTTATGTTTTCAACAGGCATAATGATGTTGAACGTTTATCATACGATGATCTTTTTGCTATAAGGATGTTTGACAGTTACATTTATAAAGAATCGAATGTTTATGACCGAATGATCTCTGATTATGCACTCGGTATTGATGCACTGCTGGAATCAGAGCGGATTAAGGAAAACATTCGCGATATGGAAATGGACCTTTGGGAATATTGAGAATTACTTACGTAAGAATACCTCATTTTTTCTATTTTTGTTTTATGAGTTTCAATTTCCTGAAAACCCCCATTACTTACCTGAAGGGTATGGGGCCTGTGCGTGCTGAGCTGTTGCAGAAGGAGCTGGGGATCTATTTCTTCCATCAGCTGCTGGATTATTATCCCTTTCGATATATCGACAGGAGCAAGTTTCACAAGATTCGTGAAATAACTTCTGATATGGCCTTCGTGCAGCTTGTAGGGGAAGTGAAATCTATGGAGACAATAGGCGCGGGAAGAAGGCAGCGCCTCTCGGTGATGCTGGCTGATGACACAGGAATGATCGAGCTGGTATGGTTCAAAGGATTGAAATGGGTAAAAGAAAAAATACAGAAAGGACAAAAGTACCTGGTCTTTGGCAGACCCAGCCTGTTTAAAAGCAGCTGGAATATCGCGCATCCCGATTTTGAACCCTATATTTCTGAAGAACAACTAAAATCTCGTGGAGGATTTCAGCCTTTTTACAGCAGCACTGAAAAGCTCAAAAACCGCGGATTAAATTCCAAAGGGATTGAAAAGGTAATGCGTAATCTCATGGCCGCGGCTGACGGAAGTATTCCCGAAAACCTGCCTGATTACCTGCTGGAGGAGTTTAAACTGATGCATCGCAACGAGGCAATGCGAAATATTCATTTTCCTGATAGTCATCAAAACCTTGAAAAAGCCAGGCGCCGACTAAAATTTGAAGAATTGTTCTTTATCCAGATGCGGATTCAGGGCATCAGAAAAAAGAACCATAAAATAAAAGGACACGTATTTGCTCAGGTAGGTGAGCACCTGAATGACTTTTATAAACACAAGCTACCTTTCGAGCTCACCAATGCCCAGAAGCGAGTGATAAAGGAAATTCGTAAAGATACTGCTGACGGGCACCAGATGAACCGCTTGCTG
>JBEPXQ010000243.1:0-4027 GCA_041641835.1 Bacteroidales bacterium | reverse complement strand
CACGGCTGCCCATGTTCTTTGGTTTCGACCATTTTGAACCGCGCCGGAAAGAAATGTACAGGTCACAACTGCCGAAGCCGTCAGGACGGTTGCAGCCTGAAAACACCAAAAATGAATTGTCGGGAGATATAAACATGGCACCCTCTTCATTGGGTGTATTAAAGAGCTTGCTCATGGGCTGACGCGGCTTCCACTCTCCCTGTTCATTTTTGCGGCTGAAGTAAAAATCCTCGGTTTTTCTTTCTCCCCTGGGGGTTTTCACCTTATGAAATACAGTGAAAATAATAAAGCTTTCGTCCACCGTGGTGGCATTTATCCACTCATCCGAAGTGGAATTGATATTTGCACCCAGGTTTTCAGGATCAAAAGGCACAGGATTTTCCATGCTTTCCAGGGCAAAATCGGCGCTGGCCAGATAACGTTTGTTTTTCTCCATAATGCCCCTGTCTTTGCCGTATTTCTCATAGAACTTAAACCGCTCAAGGGCCTTTTCATACTCACCGAACTTCATATAGAGCTTACCCAGGTTGAAATGCGCGGGTGGAAAAAACATGGGATTAATGGAAATAGCTTTCCGATAGGCATTTGCTGCCAAAGTATCATTTTTCTGTTCCAGGTGAATCTGAGCCAGCAGCAGCCAGGGCTCCACAAATTCCTCATCTATGTCAGCCGCTTTTCTCAGGTCTTCTTCGGCTTCCGCGTAGCGGTACTTTTCGAATGCCTCCAAAGCAGATTCATATTTCCTGATGGCACGGTTCTTATCCGTGGTGTATGGCTTATCAGGCTGGCTCATGGTTTTACATGAAACCAGCATCAGCGGGATCAGAAAAAACAGAAGGATTTTTTGCATAAACAGCGATTAATCAGGATAAACTTCTTTTTTGTACGCCCTTAAGGTGTTCATCAGCAGTGATACTATGGTCATAGGCCCAACGCCACCGGGCACCGGAGTTATCCAGGAAGCTTTCTTCGACACTTCCTCAAAGTCCACGTCACCCTTTAGCTTGTATCCTGATTTTGTTTTATCCGATTTTTCGCGGTGGATGCCCACATCCACCACCACAGCACCTTCTTTCACCATATCAGCCGTAACGAATTCCTTTTTGCCTATGGCTGCAATCAGGATATCTGCAGAACGGATTACCTCCTCCAGGTTTTTGGTGCGGCTGTGGCAAAGGGTCACCGTGGCATTACCGGGTTCTGACTTTCGCGACATCAGGATACTTACAGGTGTACCTACAATATTACTACGCCCCAGCACCACGCAGTGCATGCCTTCGGTTTCAATATCATGACGCTTCAGCAGTTCCATGATGCCATTGGGAGTGGCCGGCAGATATGCCGGTAAACCAATAGTCATGCGGCCCAGGTTAACGGGATGAAAACCATCCACATCTTTCTTCGGATCGATGGCCATGGTAACCTTATCCTCATCAATATGATCCGGCAGTGGCAATTGCACGATAAACCCATCCACTTCATCGTCATTATTCAGAAAATCAATGGTTTTCAGCAGCTCCTCTTCGGAAGTATCTGCCGGGTACCTGTAAACGGAAGAAGTGAACCCCAGCTTTTTGGCGTTCTTTTCCTTGGAACCTACATAAGTATTGCTGGCGGGATCGTCGCCCACCAATACTGCTACCAGATGCGGCGGACGCTGATCATTATCTATTATTGCTGCAACTTCTTTTTTTAGTTCTTCCTTGATCGTGTTGGCTGTGGCTTTACCGTCAATTAAATTCATGATTAAGAGGTTTATGTGATTATCAGTGATTTCTAACGCATCCCCGGCATGTTCTTCATCATCCTGCGTGCTTTTTTACCACCGGCACCGGTCATGGCTTTCATCATTTTGCTGGTTTCCCCAAATTGCTTGATCAGGCGGTTTACCTCCTGTATGTCGGTACCCGAACCTTGTGCAATTCTACGCCTGCGGCTCCCGTTGATAAGCTTCGGGTTATGACGCTCTTCCGGGGTCATGGAAAATATGATGGCTTCTATTCCCTTGAAAGCATCATCATCTATATCCACATTCTTCAAGGCTTTTCCCATACCCGGGATCATTCCCATCAGGTCTTTCACATTACCCATTTTCTTGATCTGCTTGATCTGGGAAAGGAAATCGTCAAAATCAAACTGGTTTTTAGCAATTTTTTTCTGAAGCTTCTGGGCCTGTTCCTGGTCGAACTGCTCCTGTGCTTTCTCCACCAGCGATACAATATCACCCATACCAAGGATACGATCCGACATTCTCTTTGGATAGAAAACATCCAGGCCGTCCACACTCTCTCCCGTACCCACGAATTTGATGGGTTTTTCCACCACTTTACGGATGGTAAGCGCCGCACCACCGCGGGTGTCACCGTCCATCTTGGTAAGGATCACCCCGTCATAGTCGAGCACATCGTTAAACGCTTTGGCTGTATTCACGGCATCCTGTCCCGTCATGGCATCCACCACAAATAGTGTTTCATGAGGTTTTATGGCCTTATGCACGTCGCGGATCTCATTCATCATGGCCTGGTCAATAGCCAGACGCCCGGCGGTATCGATGATCACCACGTCCTTACCCATGGTTTTGGCTTCCTCGATGGCCTTTTGAGCCAGCTTCACGGGATCCTTGTTTCCCTCTTCGCTGTAAACCGGCACATCAATCTGCTCACCCAGTACTTTAAGCTGGTCGATGGCTGCAGGACGATATACGTCGCAGGCGGCCATCATAGGCTTTTTGTTTCTTTTCTTTTTCAGATGATTGGCCAGCTTGGCGGAAAAGGTGGTTTTACCCGAACCCTGCAAACCGGCGATGAGAATCACCGTGGGCTTACCCTCCAGCTCAATGTCCACACTCTCCTCGCCCATCAGACGCGTGAGCTCATTATGCATGATCTTCACCATGAGCTGCCCCGGAGAAACAGCGGTAAGAACACCCTCTCCCAGTGCTTTCTCCTTTACATCATTGGTGAATTCCTTGGCTATTTTATAGCTAACGTCCGCATCCAGCAGCGCTTTGCGTATTTCTTTTATGGTTTCAGCCACATTGATCTCTGTGATGTGGCCCTGTCCTTTCATTACCTTAAAGGCACTTTCAATTTTGTCAGTTAAACTGTCAAACATAACTCCTGATCTTTCTGTTTAAAGGAGGACAAAGTTAATCATTTTCTGTTTACCCGGCTTGCAGGGATGCAGGATAAAGTATATCTTCATGCCCCATGAAAACAACAAATCTTAAGGAAATATTACATGAACACCGCCATTGCTTTCATCCGGTTACCAGCTTCGATCTGAAAAGCAAAAAGCTGTGTTATCTTGACCTCTCGGATGAAAACAATCAGCTGAGTGTGGAAACCATTGCCGATAATGACAGGTTTCAGGAATATATCGTGAAGTTTGTAAAGCAGCAGGAAGCTGATGTGGACATTGGCAAGTATAACGAAGACCGCACGATCTATCGCAAAAGTGAGCACTTTACCCCTAAAGGTGAAGAGCCACGGTCGATACACCTGGGCACCGACCTTTGGCTGGAAGATGGAACACCAATATATGCACCATATTCCGGAAAAGTGCACAGCTTTAATAATAATGACAATTATGGCGACTATGGGCCTACTATCATACTGGAACATCAGTTGGAAGGCACTACTTTTTACACGCTGTATGGCCACCTGAGCCTCGACTCCATGAAAAATATCCACGAAGGACAATACATTGAGAAGGGCAAGGCCTTTTGTTACCTGGGCAAGCCGCTGGAAAACGGCAAATGGCCGGCCCACCTGCACTTTCAGGTTATCGCGGATATGATGGGCAAAAAAGGCGATTTCCCCGGCGTAGCCAAAGCTTCCGAGAGGAAAAAATTCCTGGAAATATGCCCCGATCCGGGCCTGATACTTGGGATCAGGACAAGCTAAAAGAGATTAAGGTTGAGAATTTAAAGCAGAGGTTGATTGGGTTATTGCCCCGATAGCTATCGGGGGATTGGATGATTGCCCCGATAGCTATCGGGGGATTGGATGATTGGGTGATCCCTGCT
>JBEPXQ010000242.1:0-4045 GCA_041641835.1 Bacteroidales bacterium | reverse complement strand
GATTTCAGCCGCAGCGTGATTAATGAAGTTCTCAGCAGCAAACGCAAACTGGCCATTATTACCAACAACAAGGATGAGGTGGACCTAATCAGGGATGCGTATAGCAAAAAAGACGTGTACGTGCTCTTTAGTGACTATCACAACCTGCAGGCATTGGAAAAAGCCAGGCCCAATGAAGCGGCCCAGGTATTTGTAAACCTGGGTAACGATACGGAAGCCCTGCTCTATGTGGTCAACTTCAGGAAATATTACAAAAAACCACAGCTGGTAGTCTCTATTGATAACTCCAGGCTGGAAGAAACCTTTATGGCAGCAGGGGTTACCTACGTGGTATCACGGAATGAAATCGCCTCAAAGCTGGTTGCCAGCTACATCTTTGAACCGGATGTGGCCATGCTAAACCTGGATATCCTTTCTGCCGCAAAAAGCACAGGCGACCACGATAACCAGGAATTTCAGGTTACGGCAAATAACCCGTATCTGAACAAACCATACATGCAGGCGTTTCTTAATCTGAAAGAGAAATATAACGCCGTCTTACTGGGAATTTGTAAAAAAACCAATCAAAAGCTACTCACAAACCCGGCCCATGAAGAGATAATTGAAATGGGCGACTATCTGATTCTGATGGTAAACGGGAAACAAAAAGAAGCTCTGGAGAAGGATTTTGGTATAAACCAGGGGCGTATTTGCTGAAACTCATGAAACATAAAATATAAAATGGGCGATGATAAATACTTTAATCACTTATGCATGATCATAATGAATGCATAGCTGTATGGCTCTGATTCATCAGGATGGAATAGATCCGCTGATGGTGAAATAAATAAATAACTTTAAATCAAAACAAAAACATATGAAAATAAAACTTACATTACTGACGATCCTTCTGGCCCTGACCGGCATGAACCTGCAAGGGCAACGGATGACCACTCTCCGGTTGGTATCAGGTATTAAAGGCGGCTCCTATGAAGCCATGGCACGCGACCTGCAAGAAGTATCCAAACCACTCAAGAGAGTTAACGTAAGTGAGAATTGGAAATATAACTATGACGAATGGGGCGCTTTAACTGATAGTACTTTGGAAAGAGATTCCACAGTGGCTACAGCAGAAGTATTCAGCCTGTCGGTTTCCAGGGGGTGTTATGACAACTACCAGCGATTGGTTGCTAATGATTTCGATATTGGTTTTGTTCAATATGATATTCTGCGCAATGAATTCTTAAATGAAATAAATGCACGTATAAAACGTACTGATGAATTGAAACTGTTGATGCCCATGGGCAAGGAACAGATACACATTATTGTGCGAAAAGATTCAGAAATCGACACTATCGGAGACCTTAAAAATAAAAAGGTGGGAGTAGGGAACTCTCTGCAGGGCACTAATTACACGGCAGGTATTCTGCGGGAAGCGCTGGGTATCGACTGGAACCCACGTCCTATTGACCTGGAACACTCAATAAAGTCATTTGTTAATGGACGACTGGACGCGATCATATTTGTAGGTGCTGCCCCGGTAGATATCTTTACTATTTTCAGGAAATATCAGATTGCTGATCAGGTTAAGCTGCTTTCCATACCCGATAATGATGCTCTGAAAAAGTTTTATGGCGAAAGAACGGTGATCCCGGCATCTTCTTACCAATGGCTTGACCGTGATATTAAAACCTACAGCGTCCGCACGATGCTGGTAGCCTCAGGCAATTTCAACACCAGCGAAGAAGAAATGCTGAACAGGTTTATGAAGACCATTAGCACCAACATTGAAACGCTCAGGAACAATGAGAAATACCACCCTGGCTGGGAACAGGTAAGCTTAACGCAAGACCCTGATATTCTATGGGATTACCATGAAGTAGCGAAGAAATATTTAAAAAAAGAATAATAGCTTAGCCCCGCCGGTTTACAATACGTGCAGGGTAATAACAGCAGGCGCGGGCGGCAAAACCATCAAAACTCAGGCTTATGCGAAAATCAATTTTGTGCCTGGCCCTTGCCCTCTTGTTTTCGGCAATGCAGGCCAACGCCCAGGTAAATATCCTTGGTGGAGTACCCGGCGGCACCTATGACAAAATGATCCGGGAGCTGGACAAGGCTCTTGGAAAGGTACAGCGCGAAGGAAAAACCCTTTCGCTCAATAATGTTACCCTTTCAGATTCGAAGGGCAGCTTCTACAATTATGTCCACCTGAAGAACAGTGAAAACCATCTGGCTTTAATGCAGTTTGATGTACTGCAATATCAGCGTGGCCTGGACCTGGATGCAGGCACTGAAGATGCGAACCACTACAAGGTGGTGATGCCATTTGGGGAAGAAGAAATCCACATCTTTATGAACCGTGCCTCCGATCCACATAACCTGGTGCATAATCTGGACGATCTGCGGCAGCTAATAGAAGCTTCTGAAGAGCCTGAAAAGGCGGCTGAGGACAGCAAGCCGGAGGATAAGGGCAAAACAGCCCGTAAGAAGCGAAAACGCATCAGGGTGGCTATGGGCAGTAATATGCAGGGGACATATATCACGGCTTCTAATCTGAAGCAAAAACTGGAACTTAACTGGACAGAAGCTAAAATGGGCTTTAACCATTCGTGGCGCGAGCTGATCAACGGTAAAATAGATGTGCTGATATTCGTTGGGTCTGCTCCCGTGGAAGCACTGCGAAAAATATCACCGGAGGTAAAGGATAAAATCAAGATGATAGGCATAGCATCCAATCCGGAGCTGGATAAGATCTATACCCCGGCCATCATCAGCAGCAATCGGTACTCCTGGCTGGACGAGGATGTACAGACCTACGCTGTGCCTACCGTGTTGGTGAGTTACGATAAAAATGAAAGTGAAAGCCACACGCAGCTAATCAGTAACTTTCTGGATGTGTTACATGAGCAGCTTCCCGCTATACAAGAAGACCAGTTTACCTATCATCCTGCCTGGCAGAAAGTAAATATGCTCTATGAACTTGACAGTCCCGACGCTTTCCTGGCAGCCTATCCTTACATCCCGCTTTGGATGTATCATAAAACCACTTTCGATTTCGTGAAAAGAAACAGGAAATAGGCCAGGATTACTGACACTCATTTCCCCTGGCAGCTAATCATTCTACCCCTGGCAAAATGATCTGCCAGGGGGATTTTTTTTATACCAAAAGACAAAAACAGGCGTTGTAGGTGATGTTTTTTTAGTGACAGAATCGAGCCATGGCCCTTCAGCCGGTGAAACGTGGCTTAAAAAACTAACATTGAAGGCATTGTTCGTCATAGCAAGCCGTCCAGTTAAATGACAAGACCATTGAGATCAAAATTTTTAAACAGATAAAAAATAACAATGAGAACAAAAGCAGTATTAAAAGAGGGATTCCAAAGTGTTATTGATAATGGCAGAAGCCATTCGTTCATCACCGATTTACCTGAAAACCTCAAAGGATGTGATGCCGGAGCCACGGCCCTGGAAGTATGCCTGATGAGCTTTGCAGGTTGCGTATCCACCATTTACAAGATGGTGGCTGAAAAGATGCGCCTGCAGGTGGATGAGCTGGAAGTGAACATGAGTGGTTCGAAGGGAACAGAAACCATCGATAAAGTAGAGCTGGAGGTATTAGTGAAATCACCCGAAAGTATTGAAAAGCTCCAGCGATGCCTGGAGCAAACCGAGAAGTCGTGCCCTGTTGGTGTACTATTCCGTAATGCAGGTGTAAAGATTGAAACAAAACTGGTGCAAGCATAAAAAATAATTTTCACAGATAGCGAAAGGCTGTCAGCTCAATGTCAGCCTTTTGTTTTTATATTGAAATGATGTCTTGAATTATTTTCAGAAAAAAGTGCAAAAAAGTTTGCAGGAAAGAAAAACTGTATTACCTTTGCACTCGCTTTGGTAAAGCAACGTTCATTAAAAATCTGGTCTGGTAGTTCAGTTGGTTAGAATGCCGGCCTGTCACGCCGGAGGTCGCGAGTTCGAGTCTCGTCCAGACCGCAGATTTAAAAGCCCGTAGTAAAACTGCGGGCTTTTTTTTTGTTTAGGGTGGTTGAAGAATTAAGATCAGATC
>JBEPXQ010000241.1:0-4055 GCA_041641835.1 Bacteroidales bacterium | reverse complement strand
AGCAGCTTAACAAGTTCATTATAATCCATATTTCAATATATTTTTGGGTTTTATTTTAGATTATCGCTTTTCACTATATGACAACCGGCTTCTTTCATTTCCTTCATTGCCTGCATGGCTTCCGCACCTTTACTAAGCGGCCTCACAGCATCTTCCACTATATAGGTGTCAAAGCCTGCTTTTATGGCATCTAAAGCTGTGGCGCGCACACTGTTTTCAGTTGTTAGCCCGCTAATATAAAGACGGCTGACACCCTTAGATCGCAGCAAGCGTTCCGCGTTCATATTTTCAGCTTTAAAAACAGATTCTATAGCAGCCTTACCATCTGATCCTCGAAAAAATAGCTGCCGGATATTACCGCTTTCCAGATCAGGATGCAACTCTGCTCCTTTGCTGTCTTTTACACAATGAACAGGAACCTCATCAAAATATTCGGACTCCTTTTCATGCCACTTTTTTGATGCTATTTTCAGTTCAAATTTACCACTTATTTCATTAATCACCGGTATGATTTCTTCTGCATTTTCTGCAGGAAACGCTCCATTCTGGAAGTAATCTCTTTGCATATCACATATAAGTAATGCTTCCATGTTATTCAAACTTTTTTTTGTTTCTCTAATACAATTGTATCTCTCAGTTGCCTATGTTCCTCGCTCAACCCAACCTTGTAAATATGAGGGTTTTCTAGTTGCTTCACCGAATCCTCCAGTTACTCCAGCCGTTTTTTGCGTAGCCGGCTATTTCATTACCATCTTGCACTACCTCATTTTTCTCCCCATTTTCCATAACAAAAGAACGCAGAATTTCGCTCTTGTAGCCTTCAAAATCAACAGGTTTATTATTCGCGATATGATGGATCATCATATCAACACCCTGTTTATCTCTCAGAATAACAGCAGCACCATAGAAATAGTTTTCCCTGTCGTATTAACGACTGATCTATTTTTTGGCAGGCAGCGAAAGCCATTTTATGTTCTTCGATAACTTCAGCCAGGGCTTCCCTGCGTATTCTGACATTTTATAAACGCCGTCCAGTGCAGCATCATCAGCTCCAATCACCAGGTTTGTTCCCACTCAAAAATACATCCAGGGATGCATTTTACAGATTCAGTGACCTTATCAGCAAAGATAAGTTATTGCCGGCTACGTGTGAAATTCGGGAGGCGAAACTCCTGAAAGGAGCAGCCTCAGTAAAACATACAGGGTTAAAAGATGTATGAAATCAATTTGAGGATCAATGATTTTCAATTTTTTTCTAAGTTCTTCATTTTAATCTTATAGTGTTTTAATTTTTTTTATACTTTAACACACTTATAGCCCAGGAAAAATCAAAAATATGTCCAAAACCCGCATTGTTTTTGTAATAGCTGCTGTCCTGATTGTTGCAGGAATTATAGCTATTATTTCAAAGCCATTAGAAGAACAACAAGTTACCGTTGACCCTAAATTCCGAACCTATGTTAATGCATTTACTTCAGGCATAATATCGAAGGATGCTACAATAAGGGTACAATTGCAGAACAGTTATGCCGACTCATCAATGATAGGGAAGCCCGCTGAACAGAAACTGTTTGAATTTTCCCCGGAGATAGAAGGAGATGCATATTGGATTGATATTTACACAGTGGAATTCAGGCCCGATGATTTCCTTGAACCCGATCAGCACTATAAGGCTGAGTTTCTTCTTGGCAGTTTAATGGAAGTTCCAGAAGAATTTGAAAAGATGGAGTTTAGCTTTCGCACCATTCAGCAGTTCATGGACATAAAAACCGGCAATCTTAAATTTCTCCCGGGCAAGCAGGTTAAATGGCTAAAATTGAGCGGGGAAATCCTAACAGCTGATGTGGAATCCACTGACAAGCTCAAACAAACACTCAATGCCTATCAGGATAAAAAACAACTGGAAATTACATGGACCAGCACCGGGGATCCGAATGCTTACCAGTTTCGCATTGACAGCATACAGCGAAAAGAGAAAGAAAGCACTATACTGCTGGAATGGGATGGTGACCCCATCAACTCGGACCAAAAAGGAAAAGAAGAAATTTTAATTACCCCGCTTGGCAATTTTGAATTAAGAAAAGTAACCGCTAATCAAAAGCCTGATCAATATATAACGCTCGAATTTTCTGATCCGCTTGATCAGGATCAAAATCTGGAAGGATTGATAAATATCAACGATCAGAACCTTAATATTGTTCTGGATCAGAATATCGTCAAAGTATATTCTAAAAATGATCTGTATGGAACAGTCAATATTAATATCAATCGTGGAATTAAAAACATACTGGGCAATAAACTTTCAAAAACATACAGGGAAACCGTTGAATTCCCCAATGTGGAGCCAAATCTGAAACTAAAAGGCAAGGGAGTAATCATGCCAAGTTCCAACGGATTGGTACTTCCGTTTGAAGCTGTTAATTTACGAGCAGTTGACCTAACAGTGTTCCGAATTTACGAGGACAATATTCTGCAATTCCTTCAGGAAAACAATCTGGATGGGAATAATGAACTTTATCGCGTGGCAAAAATCGTTTATAATGGCACAGTAACATTAAACTCGTCACAGAACCCGGTTACTGATTATGGCACATGGAATGATTTTGCCATTGATCTTGGAAGGTTCATAAAACCTGAAAAGGGAGCTATTTACAGGATACGGATAAATTTACGCAAGGAATATTCCACCTATACATGTCCGGGCGAAGAAACCACCAATATGCTTCCGGTGTCAGAGGATGATTCACCTAAAGACGAGCCGGAATATGATGACTGGGGTTATTACCGGCTGTACAGTGATCAGGGCAGCTATCCTTCAGATTACAGCTGGCGCGAAAGAGATAACCCTTGCCACAGCTCATACTACTACAGGAAAAGCTTCACTCAAAACATCATAGCTTCAGATATCGGGATGATAGCAAAAAGAGGAAAAGATGGAAAGAACATCATATTTGTGAATCACATAGTTACTGCTGAACCATTATCAGGTGTTAAGATAGAAGCATATGATTTTCAGCAGCAGATAATCAAGACAGCTACCACTAATTCGCAGGGAAAGGCAGAATTCCAATCACATAAAAAACCCTTTGTTATAGTTGCCAAAAAAGGTGCTGAACGGGGATACCTGAAAATGAACGATGGCTTATCGAATTCACTCAGCAAGTTTGACATTTCAGGAGCCGGGCTTCAGAAAGGACTAAATGGCTTTATCTATGGTGAAAGAGACGTTTGGAGGCCTGGCGACACTCTGTTTATGGCTTTCATGCTTGAAGATAAGCATTCCAAATTACCTGCGAATGTTCCAGCTGTGTGCAAATTATACACTCCCAGGGGGCAGCTTCATCAGAAAATTGTGGATAACTCACCCGTTGATCATGTGTACCATTTTCCATTGAAAACTTCAAAAAAATCAGAAACAGGAATGTGGAGAATTGATGTACAGCTTGGCCCCGCCAAATTCACAAAATATGCGCGCATCGAAACCATCAAACCAAACAGGCTAAAGATTAATCTTGATTTTGCCAAAGGCGAAATCAAACGCTGGGATATAACACCGGGCGAACTACAGGTGCAATGGCTGCACGGAGGTACGGCTTCAAACCTGAAAGCAATCAGTGAAGTTACTTTGCGCCCACTTAGAAATGCTTTTGATAATCACAAGAAATATCATTTTCATGATCCGGCAAAAGATTTTTCTTCTGAAACCTTTACCGTTTTCGAAGGCACGGTGGACAATGAAGGGAATGCTACTATCATTCCTGAATTTAATATCGATAGATCAGCACCCGGTGTGTTAAATGCACATTTCAACACAAGAGTATTTGAAAAAGGAGGCAATCCTAATATCAATATTGATAATTTCACATATCACCCCTACAGGTCTTATGCCGGAATTATGATCCCGGGAGGAGATTCATGGTATGATCCGCTGGAAACGGGTAAAAACAACAGGATTGAAATTCTCAATATAGATTCTGATGGTAAAAAATTACCGGATAATGAACTGAAAGTTGAAGTTTACAAGCTCAGCCACAGCTGGTGGTATGATTATTCAG
>JBEPXQ010000240.1:0-4063 GCA_041641835.1 Bacteroidales bacterium | reverse complement strand
ACTGCTGATTCCCATCCTGAAGGTTGCAGGTTGTAGGTATTGTCAAATTCTATCCACAAATTAGGTGGTCCACCTATCTGAAAATGATCCTTCATGGTCTGAGCCATCGCCAGGTACATCGGATCGGAACTACTATAATGCAGTGCACAACCATTAACTCTTTCAGCATCTATTCCATTCTTGCCTTCAAAAGCACCATCAAATGTTGGGATTCCCCAGCTTCCGCAATACCCGCACCAGGTGGCTGTTGTCAACATCACAAAGGCTTCCTGCTTTTGGGATACCGTGATGTCATTGTTTTGGTTTTGGTTCTGATCATCATCATCATCATCCTTTGTACATGATGTGAATAGGAAAGGCAAAACCAACAAAATGAGTAAAATCTTTTTCATCTTAATTTAATTTAAAGATTAATAATAGGGGCAAATATAAGGTAAGAGGCGATAGAAATGAAACATTTTCATAGTTTTTTTCCTTATATATTTAAAACAGTTTTATATATTAGAGTTCCTTTCTATTATTTCATCCAGTAAGCTTTGCAACTCCAGGACATCCTCACGTTTATCTTTTATTTTATACATTTCATTTGAAGGAACTTTTATAGCAAGTTCTCCATGGGCATCATAAACCATGTTCACTATATACTGACTGCCAACTCCCGAAGCAAATATATGGTAGAGGCCTGCCAACATGCTTTGCTTAACCAGCAGTTGCTCTATCTTTTGCAGGTCGGCAGCTGTTATCGGCACCTGACGATATGCCTTATCAATATTCTGCTTCTTGCCTTCGTATTCCTTAATAATAATCTTACGACTTTGGGGAATCCTGTATTTTACCTGCTCCTTTGCCTCTTCATTTTCTATGGCTAGCACAAAATAGTTTTCCTGTCTGTACTGATGATTCTTTTTGGCTACTTTCCTGCTTGTGGTGCATGAGGAGGCAATGATGACCAATAACAGGATGATTGAGATATTCTTCATGGCTTTATTTGATTTTTGTTACAATAATAATCAAATACGTTGTAAAAATCAAGTAATCAACAACAATAAATTACCTATAATTAAAAAGCCGGCAAAAACCGGCTATTTATTTATGTTGATCAGTAATAAAACAAGGTTGGCTGCACTTTTCAGTGGTAGCTTATTTACAGATGGAGTATAACATCAGTCAGCAATGTTTTCACCTCTTCCGCTATTTTTTCCAGCTCTTCATTATCCACAATGCTCATTGATGCCGCCGGATCAATTGCAGCCACTTTCACCTTACCATCGGCAGTATCCTGCACAATTACACTGCAAGGCAGTAGCGTTCCCACGTTTTCCTCAGTCATAATAGCGCGGTGGGCCAGCTGGGGGTTACAAACACCAAGAATGGTGTATTTGCGAAAATCCACATCGAGCTTTTCCTTAAATTTTTCATGAAGATTAATTTCTGAAAGCACCCCAAAACCATTGGCTTTAAGGTCGCCTTTTACATGCTCAAGTGCTTCTTCAAATTTCTTATCGAGTTCTTTTTCAATATAGTATTTCATAGTGTTGTTTTATTTTGAAAGAAAATTCTTACATTTTGTCTGCCGATTGGGGATTCACAAAGCGGTAAAGCGCGTTCATCTCCGATTGCGGTATTGGCATTTCATCTGTTTCAAGCTGATATACCTTGCCCTGGTTAAGAAACGTATGTACTGCAGCCTGGTTAACAAGCGATGAGTTGGCATGATTGTGTTCCGAATCTAATCTGAGCTTACGATTTTTATGATCGTATATGCCGAAACGTTCATGCTCTTTACGCAGAAACAATGCCTGTATCTGCCCGTCAAGTGCGGCTGGAAGGATATGGTAGATATCATCAGAAGTATAGCCGGTAGCTGATTTATTATTGAATTCCTTTTTTTGTTCTTGCAGGTGTTTCTGAAAATAATCTTTCACTTTATCCCAGCCCAGTTCGTGTATTTTAAACATATCCAGCTCATTCGGATTCACACGTGCATGACGATCATGCAGATAATTGTACTTGCATATTCGACTAAACTCACCGATATGTTGATCATCAATCACGAGCACCAGCGGTGCCTTCTGGTCGTTGAGTATCTTCATCAAACCATCATTCACGGCATACAGAAAGGTACGCACCTCATGGTCCAGGTCATCTTTACCTGCCCCATGCCCGTGTGTGGCAAAGTCCTGCAGATGACCTTCATCGGGCCGGCTTTGGATCGACTTTTCTTCGTAATCATAACCCACAGCATCCTCCAGGCGCTGCGGCACCAGGTCTTCTATATAAATTTCACCGATGGTATGTTCACTGGCTTCATACAGTTTTACATGCTGCTGATTCAAGGCCAGGATAAAAAAGAAGCCATCATTATTGAACATGGGCATTACAGGGAGCAGATAAAAATGCTCATCCAGGTAGTATGTCTGATCAAAATGAACAGGGAGGGTATAGTATTCAAAACGCTTATGATTTCGGAAGATAGCCAGCCCGTCGCTTTGGTGGCGCCAGAACATCACATCATCCTGCAGTTCCCACAATGGTTTAAGAAATTCTTCTTTTTCGCGTGGTTTCATACCTGCTGCATCCAGGTCTTTTTCCAGATCCTGTATGCTGTTTTTAAGCCTGATCTGTGGCTGATTTTCATTTACCTCATTTCCCTCCCTTTGCGTAGGGATGAATATTGAAACACAAGTGGGTTCATGCACCTGTGCCAGTTCTTTTACTTTCGATTCAGGAATGATGGTTATCGGTTCAGTGTTATTTGCCATAGTTTCTTCTTTTTTTAGCATTTGTAAGAGAAACGCCAGCCACTGAAGATTGTTTATCGGTAAAATTGTACTTTTGCAGCCTTTTAGCACAGAGGATTCATATGGGACTGAAACAGGAAATACAGAAACGAAAGACATTTGCGATTGTTAGCCACCCGGATGCGGGTAAGACCACACTGACAGAGAAATTCCTGCTGTTTGGTGGCGCCATACAGGTTGCCGGCGCGGTAAAATCCAACAAGATCAAGAAAACGGCCACTTCCGACTTTATGGAGATTGAGAAGCAGCGTGGAATTTCTGTTGCTACTTCCGTGATGGGTTTTGAATACCGCGATTTCAAGGTAAACATCCTGGACACACCCGGTCACCAGGATTTTGCTGAAGATACCTTCCGTACGCTAACGGCAGCCGACAGCGCCATCGTGGTGATAGATGCCGCCAAGGGTGTAGAGCCGCAAACAAAGCGCCTGGTGGAAGTGCTGCGCATGCGCGACACGCCCATCATTGTTTTTGTCAATAAACTGGACCGTCCCGGAAAAGATCCTTTCGACCTGATGGACGAGATCGAGGAAACCCTGGATATCAAAGTGCGCCCGCTAAGCTGGCCCATTGGCATGGGACCTGACTTCCGTGGTGTTTATGATATCTACAGCCAAAAGCTGAAGCTGTTTCAGGCACACGAGAAGGCAGAAGAAGAAAACACATTTGTGTTTGAGAATCTGGATGACAAAGAGCTTAATGAAGCCATGGGTGAAGAAATAGAAACGCTGAAGGGAGACCTGGAGCTGGTGGAGGGCGTGTATCCTGAATTTAAGCATGAAGATTATCGCTCGGCTAATATCACCCCGGTATTCTTTGGAAGTGCACTTAACAACTTTGGTGTGCAGGAGGTGCTTGACTGTTTTCTGGACATCGCGCCCAATCCCATGAGTGGGAAAGCCGAAGAACGCGTTGTGGAACCAGACGAGGATAAATTTACCGGCTTTGTTTTTAAGATTCACGCGAACCTGGACCCGAACCACCGCGACCGTATTGCTTTTGTGCGGGTGAATTCCGGAATATTCAAACGTAATCAGTTCTACCAGCACGTTCGCCTGGACAAACAACTGCGCTTTGCCTCTCCCACGGCCTTTATGGCTTCCAAAAAATCGGTGATAGATGAGGCTTATCCCGGTGATATCGTGGGACTGCACGATACCGGCAACTTTAAGATCGGTGATACCATCACCGAAGGTGAACAACTGAATTTTAAAGGCATGCCCAGCTTCTCTCCCGAGCTGTTTAAATATATTGAAAATGCT
>JBEPXQ010000239.1:0-4069 GCA_041641835.1 Bacteroidales bacterium | reverse complement strand
AGCTGATTTACATCCTGCTTCCTGCACGGAAAGAGAAATTGCCTTCTGGCCTGTGTCAGGGAATGTTCTTGTAAGCGGACCCTGCCCGGAAGCAGTAGTGCCAGCAAAGTCCCAGGAATAGTTGGCAGAAGTTCCGGCATTACCAGTGTAGGTAAATGTTGTTGAGTCGCCCAGGCAAAGGCTGGTATCGGAAATCGTAAAATCTGAAGTGGGGATGGGGTTAACAGTTACACAAACAGAATCAGTAGCAGAGTTTATACTATCCCAGATAGTTACTTTGAAACATGTATCATAGGAGAGCTGGCCAATAGCCGGCAGGGTAACAGCCGGTGGATTTAGTACCGTAGGCCCGTGAGTCCACAGTACATTCAAATTACCGGTTGGGCATTTAATCTGCACTTCATCTATACCCCAGGCATCAAAACCAGTATTACTGGTGGCCAACTGGGCCCAGCGAAAACGGGTATTAGTAGAGGTTGCTGAAAGAGGAACTGTGCTTTCATAAGTATGCCAGTAATATATTGGTTGCGTAGGGGGATAATTACCACCATGAGTTCCCCCGGCTGGTGGCCCCCAGTATCCGCCGCTACCGGGCGTTGTAGTTTGGAATGGTGGAGTAGTGCTATTGGCCCCCACTGCATGCTGGTTATTACCAGGGAAATCTGTCCAGGTGGCACCGTTGTTGGTTGACCACTGCAGGTGAACTCCTTCATCTATTTCATCAGGGTCTTCGCAATCAGCCTGGCTTTGTTCCTTGCCAAAACGCATCCACCAGTTCACGTCACACCCTCCAATGGATACATCATAATCAATGGTTACCAGGGTTCTTGTTTGTGAGGCTGTGGTACCTACCCAGAGGTGGGCTCCGCTGGGGCCCATGCCGCAGGGATTATTAAATACCGGATTGGCAGCGGTAGAATACCAGCCTACACCAATGGTACCGTTATTAAAATCATTATTCATCAAAAATCCACATCCTCCAGATGCGGACAATGTTACCGCATCGCCTGCGCAGATCACCTGCGGATACGCATTTGCCGTTACTTCGCATTGCGAATATCCTAAACGGAATAGTGCCAATACAAGTATTATTGATAGAAGGGAGCCGGGTAAAAGTGATTTGTTCATCTTGATGGAGTTTTGGTTACTGCAATATTTGATGCAGTAAAACAGCAGTAGTTTAAAAGGAGGCCTGTTTTTTTAGATATCAAAAACTTAAGGCTTGCGAACAGATAGAAGTAGGTTCTGGTTTCAGCAAAAAAAAAGCCGGAATAAATCCGGCTTTTACAATAGAAATATTTTGGAAAACTTACCTCAGGATCGACACTGAACCGTGGAACTTTTCTTCACCTCTTGGTGAGGTAAATCTCATGATATAATAATAGGTTCCTTCAGCCAGGTTATCACCATCCCAGTCATTGTCATAATCAGGATTTTCATAAACCTTTTTTCCCCAGCGGTTATATATGATCAGTGTAACATTATTCAATACATCGCTGTCAATAGCAGGGATCACGAACTGGTCGTTGAATCCATCAGCATTTGGAGTAATTACGTTGGGGATTTGAAGTTCATAAATAGTTATCTTCATATTGGTAGAATCCTTACAACCATGATTGTTTACTACCAGAAGTTTCACAGTGTAATTGTTCATCGAACTATAGGTAACAACTTCAGAGCTGGAGCTTGAAGTGGATGGTGTAGCACCATTTCCAAAATTCCACAACCAGCTTGTGATACTGGAAGTTGCACTTCCTGCATTTGAAACATCATCAAACTGAATTGTCCAGGTGTCGTAATCAATCCAGGTGGTATCAATAGCAGCTGATGGTTTTGGATAAATATTAATGGGGATATTTTTGAGTGAATCTTTGCATCCATAATTAGTGGTTGCGTAAAGCGATACCTTATAAGTCCCTGCTGCACCGTAGAGATGCGTAGGGCTTTCCTGGGTGCTGCTTGTGCCATCACCAAATTCCCAGTTCCAGGTAGATGTTGTTGGAGACGTCTGATTAATAAATGAAATGGAATCTCCAATGCAGGTATTCAGCGGATCCGGAAAGAAACTTACTGAAGGATAAGGGTGAATCGTTAGTGTTTTGGTAGTGGTTGCTGATTTACATCCGTTTTCCTGTACTGAAAGAGAAACCGTTTTCTGACCTGAGCCGGTGAAGGATTCATTATGCGGGCCCTGTCCGGAAACTGAATTGCCGTCGAAATCCCAGTTGTAGGTTGCCAGGGAAGATGCAGTTCCAGTATAAGTGAAAGTAGTGGAATCACCACCACAGATATTTGTGTCGGCAATGGTGAAGTCTGATGTGGGAATCGGGTTCACTGTAACACAAATGGAGTCGGCTGCTGTATTGATGGAATCCCAGATAGTTACTTTAAAGCAGGTGTCATAGGATATTTGTCCTACAGAGGGTAAGGTAACGGCCGGAGGATTCAGAACTGTTGGCCCGTGATCCCATTGCACATTGAGGTTTCCTGTGGGGCATTTAATCTCCACTTCATCAATACCCCAGGCATCAAAACCTGAACTACTGGTTGCCAGCTGTGCCCAGCGGAAACGTGTGTTAGCTGTGGTAGCACTCACCGGTATCGGGCAATTGTAAAGGTTCCAGTAATACAATTCACTGCCTGCCTGGGCGCTCTGCCCGCTATATGGTTGCCAGTATCCGCCTGTTCCGGGAGTTGTAGTTGGATATGGCGGGTTAACATTTAAATTCCCAACAGGCTCCTGGTCGGGGCCCGGGAAATCTGTCCATGTACCTCCATTGTTGGTGGACCACTGAAGGTGCACTCCTTCATCTTGAGCATCAGGATCCTCGCAGTCTCCTGAACCCTGAACCCTGCCATAGCGCATATACCACTCGATGTCGCAGCCACCAATAGAAACATCATAATCTACTGTAATCAATGTTCTATTGCTCGATGGTGTGGTGCCAACCCACAAATGAGCACCCGCGGGGCCAGCTCCGCAGGGATTATTAAATACCGGATTGGCAGCGGTAGAATTCCAACCAACGCCAATGGTTCCGTTATCAAAGTCATTATTCATCAGAAAACCACATCCGCCGGATGCAGACAGAGTAACAGCATCGCCTGCACAAACTACCTGGGGATATGCAATCGCTTTTACTTCACATTGCGCATTTGCCTGATCAGCAATTGCAAAAAATGTAGCAATCAGAAACAGAATGCTTCGTAAAAATCTCTTTTTCATATTTTTATCTGGTTTACTTAGCTCTAATAATAAATGTGCACTCACTCTTAGCGGCTCCAAATTTAAAAAAAATAAAAAAAGACGGAAATATTTTTATTGCCGTCCTTCATTAAAACAGGATGGATTAATAGAATATCTTTAATCACTATGCCGCTATTCCTTTGCTGGTCTTCATTTAAAAGGTTTCTTAATGAAGAGTTATAAAAAGAAGCTGTGTATGAACTTCCTTATTCTTATGTTCAGCCAGGATATAAATAAGAGGCCATTCTGAAAAGGCCTCTTTAATGATTTTGAGCATATCTTCTTAACCCGGATTTACTTCCATATTGTTCAGCTCAAATTTGGTAAGGGTGGCAGTTCCTTCCTTATCCAAAAAGCCTTTAAAAATTCTTAATGTTTTTCCTTCTGAAATATCACAGGTGCCCGTAGCAGTTTCGCCGCTGCTTAATGTGAGCTCAAACTGGTATTCTGCATTATCAGGATCATCACAAGTAGAGCATTCGCCGTCATACCAGGCTTCTAAAGTCCAGCTAAGCTCCATGTCCTGATCAGTGGTATTTACAAATTTCAACAGGATAAGCTCCTGGTGAAGGCCGTTTGCTGCATCATGGCACTCTGTAACTTTCTGGTATATCTGAACTCCGTTGATCTCTTTATAAAGCTCCCAATCGCTGTCCTGGGCTTTAACCTGGAAAGAAAACATGCTAATGGTAAGGCTTAATGTGATGAATAGTGGCAGGATCTTTTTCATGGTTTTTTGTTTTATGTTTCATATTAATGACACCACTTTATTAAAATAGTTTAATTAAGACCGTGAAAATATTTATCGATCGACGGATTTTT
>JBEPXQ010000238.1:0-4082 GCA_041641835.1 Bacteroidales bacterium | reverse complement strand
GCGCTGGAGCATGGTTTTTATAATATCAACCGACTGAAGTGTAGCAGAGGCAATTTCTTCCGTAAATTTAAGTCTGCCCTCCCTAATCAGATCATACAAGGTCTCCAGGTCGTGGGTGAAAGCGCTAAGCTTTTCAAAGCCAAACATGCCGCCATTGCCCTTAAGCGAGTGCATGGCCCTGAAAATATCGTTGATTGCCTGCTGATTAGAGGTGTTTTTCTCTAGTGCAAGCAGTCCCTTTTCAATAGCGTCAAGATATTCCCGGGCTTCATTAATAAAAGTATCTCTGAATTTGCTTAGGTCCATTAACGCAATACTTTTTTCACTGTTTTAACCAGTTTTTCAGGCACAAATGGTTTTACTATCCAGCCGGTTGCTCCTGCTTCTTTCGCCTGCTTTTTCTTGTCGAGATGGGATTCGGTTGTAAGAAACAAAATCGGAATATGCCTGTATTCCTCCAGTTTTCTTACTTCTGTTATCAACCCCAGTCCGTCAATGCCGGGCATGTAAAGATCAGTAAGTATCAGGCGGTACTGCTTTTGCTTTAACTTATTCAATGCATCATTCCCATCCACTGCTGTATCAACCTGATAACCTGCCCCAGCCAGTGTATCACTTACTATTTCGCGTACACTGTTGCTATCGTCCACAACCAGAATTTCCTTGTTCATATAATTTATTGGTTTTATTTGCTTTATGTTTATCCGGCTTATTACTCCGGGTACTGGCCTTCATGAACCATTTATTATTGATCAGTTTCGTTCAAAATTACTTCATCGAAATATTTATTTAATCCTGAATTCGCCAACACCTGCAGCTGCTCTTTTCCGGTCTGAAGCTGCACGTTAACATCCATATCCTTCTGTTTCTTTGCAGATAACAACACCTGAGCAATGCCAGGGTTCATTTCCGTAATATCCTTCATCAGGATATTCACCTGCCGGTAGCCTGCTGTCAGCTGCAAAAGCTTCCTGTGAAAGGAGTTTATCCTTCCAAATTCCACATCTCCGCTGCAGGATATTTCCAGCCGCCCCTCAACTTCTTTATGCTCAATAACAAATGTTTCTTCTGAAGCCATATTTTTTTTAAGCGGTAAATATACAAAGAAGCAGTAGGTTTAATCAAGTTCAGGATATATAAAATAGCTGCATTTTCCCGCATCAGGAAGAAAAAGCGATGATGGCAGCAGCTCATTCAGCCCGTAATTCGCGAAAGCCAGTGGTGATCCTCAGCGGGTTTGATCCTCCGGGATAAAAAACATTTCCGCTCTTCCGCGAAATAAAGTAGATTTGCAGCGCCGAAAAAATCAAATCCAGTTAATCCGTGAAACCTTCCTGCCGGGACAGGTTCTCACAAAAATATTATAAAAATGAAGAAAAACGATCTGTTTGTATTGTTGGGCGTAATTGTTGTTTTCGGGCCTTTCTTCCTTTTCGACAGTTTCTACTCCTTTTACAACAGCTTTAATCATGATCACCCCATGATCATGAGTTTTATAAAATTCGCCATTCTGGCCACCTTTGGGGAAACCATAGGCTTACGCATACGTGAAGGAAAATACAACTATAAAGGCTTCGGCCTGCTTCCAAGGGCAGTAGTGTGGGGCTTTATCGGGCTCACTATTAAGCTGGCCTTTGTGATCTTTGCCAGTGGCACTCCTGTCTTCCTGGAAAAAACAGCTGGTCTGGAAAATGCCACCACCTTCAGCCAGATGAATCTGGATTTCATAAAAATCCTCATTGCATTCTGCATCAGTGTGGCCATGAATGTTATTTATGCACCCGTTATGATGACCATGCATAAAATTACCGATACGCATATTGTAAACAATGGCGGCACTCTCAGGGGCCTTTTCAAGCCCATTGATCTGGCAGGCATTACACAGAGCATTAATTGGAAGGTTCAGTGGAATTTTGTTTTCAAAAAAACCATTCCCCTGTTCTGGTTTCCTGCTCATACCATAACATTCCTGCTGCCTGCAGACATGCAGGTGCTCTTTGCTGCCCTGCTGAGTATTGCGCTGGGCGTCATACTGGCAATTGCCAGCATCAAAGGAAAAAGCAAATGATGCTTTGATAATTGAGCGTTTTTACCGACATTTGGCATGAAAACCAGATGCCCGGTTTGGAATTTTGGACACACAAAAAATCTATCAGAATGAAAAAAGAAACACCGATAAATGCTGCTGTTGTTGACAGTAAGCTGGAGAAAAACAATATTGAAAGCGTAGGAAAAGCATCCATTCGTGAAATCAAAAAGCTGGTGGATGACATAGAAAAGGAAACCGGCGAACGCTTTGTCCGTATGGAGATGGGCATTCCGGGCCTGCCTGCTGCCGAAGTGGGTGTTAATGCCGAGATTGAAGCACTCAGGAAAGGAGTAGCCTCCATTTATCCTGACATACAGGGAATACCACCCTTGAAGAAGGAAATGTCGCGTTTTGCAAAGAATTTCCTGAATGTGGATGTTCAACCGGAAAATTGCCTGCCCACCGTAGGCTCCATGCAGGGTGGCTTTGCCTCCTTTATGACCACTACCCGTATGTATGAAGGTAAAGACACCGTATTGTTTATTGATCCTGGTTTCCCGGTTCAAAAGATGCAGTGCAAGGTTCTGGGAATCCCCTTTGAAACTTTTGATGTATATAATTACCGTGGTGAAAAGCTGGAAGACAAGCTGGAATCATTCCTGTCAAAGGGTAACATTTCCACCATAGTTTATTCTAATCCCAATAATCCTTCCTGGATATGTTTTACACCAAAGGAGCTGGAAATCATAGGCCGTCTGGCCAATAAATATGATGTGGTGGTTGTGGAAGACCTGGCATATATAGCCATGGATTTCCGCAAGGATGTTTCCAAACCCGGTGTGCCGCCCTACCAGGATACAGTGGCGCAGTTTACGGACAATTACATCCTGCTGATATCCTCCTCCAAATCATTCAGCTATGCCGGGCAGCGCGTGGGGATGTTTATTATTTCCGATGCACTTTATCAGAAAAAATGTCCCGGCCTAAAGCGCTTCTATCCCACTGAAGGATTTGGGCACAGCATGCTGTTCGGAACAATTTACCCGCTGAGTGCCGGCACTGCCCACGCACCCCAGTACGGGCTGGCAGCTATGCTAAAAGCTGTAAATGATGGTGAATATGATTTTGTGGAAGTGGTGAAGGAATACGGTGAAAAAGCGAAGATCATGAAGAAACTGTTTACCGATAACGGTTTCGAAATCGTTTATGATAAGGATGAAGATAAACCCATTGCCGATGGCTTTTATTTCACAGTTTCCTATCCCGGCTTAAGCGGTGAGGAACTCATTCACGAGCTGGTTTACTATGGCATTAGTGCCATCTCGCTTGCCGTAACCGGCAGTGAACGCACCGAAGGGCTGCGGGCTTGTGTATCCCTGGTTTCCCGCGATCAGTTTCCTGACCTGGAAGCACGGCTGAAAAAATTCCAGGAGAATCATTAGGTGTGAAGGAGAAGGTGTTCGGTGTTACTGTAATCGAAGAGGATAGTGAGTTTTGCAGTACAGATTGGTTGATTGGATGACACTAGACTATATTTCTTTTAACAAAGTTGCGACAATTCGCCACGAGATTCCTCACCCATGCAAATCTACGCTGCGCTACGATTTCCATGGGATTCGGAATGACAAGCTATTTTTAAGCTGGAATAAAATCATTATCGGTGTTTGGTGCCTGCCCCCCTGTTAAATATTCATTCATTGCATTCATGAATTTAACAGGGCAGGCGTGAAATGCGAGGAACGAGCATATTTCACTGGGGTTCTTTGTTCTTCGACAGTGTGTTCTTAGTGTTACTTTGTGCTATCCTTAGTGTGACTTTGTGTTCTTTTTTTTGTGTGCACGTCGTGAACGGCCTAAATTCCTATATCTGATAATCAACGTAATAACTTAAATTGATTTGCAATTTGGGCCATGCATTGCACAAAACAGGAATATGGCAATCTCGCTTGAATTCACTGAAGTCTCTTCGGTCTCTTAAGTCGCTCAAGTCGCACCCTCGTACCCTCGCACCCTCGTACTCTCATAATTGCCTACTGTTTACCCAGTGAAGTTC
>JBEPXQ010000237.1:0-4128 GCA_041641835.1 Bacteroidales bacterium | reverse complement strand
CCGATCTCAGGAAACTGGCAACCCAATCCAACCAATGAAGACAATGATGCCTACTTTATGCCAACGCTCACGCTGATGTATAGCCTTGGATTTAATCCCAAACGCAGGGGGCGCAGGCCGGTACCTTCAATTATTCCTTCATTCTGACAATAATCACATAAAAAAATTAGCCGCTTTTTCACTGGAAGAAGCGGCTGTTTTTTTATCCCTGGAGTATCTTTTGAAGCTCCTTTCTGTTAGCATCATTATCCATATCCCTGGCTGTGGCGGAAAACAGTCCCTCCAATCTACCTTTATATGCTTCAATTATTCTACCCCTAACCATCTTCATGGTCGAATTCAATAGCTTATTCTGCTCACTGAAAGGTTCTGATAATATTGCCACTGCGGCTGGCAGCCAACGCTGGGGAAACTGCTCCTGCTTTTCGCCCCCGGCATACCACGGCTCAAGTTCTTTCTGCAATTTATTGATGCATAAATCCACGGCATCCGAAGAGCTTGCATCTTTATTATGCTTATTCTTCAGCCACCGTTTCAGAGCATCCTTATTTGGTACCAGCAGGCCTACTGTTTGCGGCGATTGGTTGTTATAAAGCATCAACTGGTCCACATAGCGGCTTTGTTCTACTATTGCTTCTTCTATTCCTTCAGGAGAATATTTTTCGCCATCACTGCCAATCAGCAGGCTTTTGAATCTACCAGTGACATACAGGAATCCATCTTCATCAAAATAGCCCATATCACCAGTAAACAGCCATCCATCTTTCAGTACTTCAGCTGTGCCCTCTTTATTTTTCCAGTATCCCTGCATCACATTATCGCCTCTTACCACGATCTCGCCCTTTTTCCCAACCGGAAGACTATTTCCATCCGCATCACAAATTTTTGCCTCAAGTTCAGGAACTATTTTACCAGAAGCTCCCAGCTTATGAACATCAGGTGTATTGGCAGAAATTATGGGAGCTGCTTCTGACAGTCCGTAACCCTGAAACATGGGAATACCGATAGCATAGAAAAAGCGTTGCAGCTCCATGTCGAGCAGAGCACCTCCGCCAACAAAAAACCTGAGCCTTCCTCCGAAATTCGCCCTGATTTTTCTGAACAGTATTCTTTCATAGAAAGCATAAGGAATCCTTAAAAACGAGCGGAATCCACCACCTTTGTTATGGCCTTCGCCATTGTATCTGTAGGCGACTGAAAGGCCGGCGTTGAATAGTTTTATGGCTCTGATGCCACCAGCTTCGCGCACGCCCTTTTCAATATTTTTTCTGAAGTTTTTAGCCAGGGCCGGTACACTCAACAAGAAATGAGGCTGTATTTCTTTAATGTTTTGAGGAATATTCCGCAGGGTTTCCATAGGGGATTTTCCGCCTTGCACTGAGGCCATTGATGCACCTGCTGTCATCAGGGTGTAAACTCCCACGGTATGTGCAAAAGAATGGTCCCAGGGTAAAATGAGTAAGCTACAGTAATAATCCGGGACATCAAAAATGGCGGTTGCCTGCCTGGTGTTGGTGATATAATTTCGGTGTGAAAGCATTATTCCCTTAGGGTCAGCTGTGGTACCCGATGTGTAGCAAATATTTACCGTATCGTCCTGGTCGAGCTCATCAATAATCTCTTGAAACAGTGAGGGATTCTCTTGCAGTGCTTTTTTTCCTCTTTCCGTTATATCGTCCATAGACATTTCATCCTGCTGTGCAGCCTCTCCGTCCATTATTATCACGTGCTTCAGGTAAGTAAGCTGTGAGCGGATATTCCTGATCTTTTCAGCTTGTCCGGCTGATACAATCACCATCGAACTTTCCGAATGATTGATTCTGAATTCCAGCTCCTGAGGTTCATTCAATTTAACAGAAAGTGGCACACTAACAGCTCCGCAGCTGATCACCCCGAATTCAGCCACCACCCACTTGTTTCGGCCTTCTGCCAGCAGGGCTGCCTTTTCTCCTTTCTCCAGCCCCAGCAGTTTCAGGCCGGCTGTAAACCACCTGGTGTGGTCAAACATCTCACGATAAGTTGAAGGCTTGTAACCCTGGCCGTCATGCTCCCACATCATTACATTAGTGGGATATTTTTCAGCGCTTCTTTTAAAAACATGCGGTATAATTTGCATGATATGGGGGATTATGATGAATAATCATTTATAGAATCATTCCGGGCAAAACGCCGGGGGATAAAGATAATATGAAAAAGGGCACTGTCAAAAAAATTGCAGGCATTACCTGCTGTGATCAACCAGTTCGCTTATGATATCCTCCACTGAAATACCCTCAGCTTCAGCTTTGTAATTTTTGATGATCCGGTGCCGCAGAATGGCTGCGCTAACAGCTTTCACATTTTCAATGTCGGGTGAATATTTCCCGTGTACTGCAGCATGTGTTTTAGCGCCTATCACCAGATACTGCGACGCTCTGGGCCCGGCACCCCATGAAAGATATTCATTTGCCCATGGATGAGCAGCATCTGTTCCGGGACGTGTTTTGGCCACCAGATCAACCGCGTAATGATAAACATTATCAGGGACAGGGAGCTTTTCAACCATGTTTTGAAACTGGATAATATCTTCCCTGCTGATTATTTCCTGTAAGTCAACATATTTCCCAACAGTTGTTTCTTTCACTATCTGTAGCTCCTGTTCTCTGGTGGGATAATCGAGCATTACATTAAACATGAACCGGTCGAGCTGAGCCTCAGGCAGTGGATATGTTCCCTCCTGCTCAATGGGGTTCTGTGTGGCCAGTACAAAGAAAGGCTTCTCCAACAGATATTGTTTTCCTGCTACGGTAACGCTTTTTTCCTGCATGGCCTCGAGCAAGGCAGACTGTGTTTTGGGGGGTGTCCGGTTTATCTCGTCAGCCAGGATGATATTGGCAAAAACCGGCCCCTGGTTAAAGCGGAAGTTCCTTTTCTCATCCAGTATCTCCGTACCTATGATATCCGAAGGCATCAGATCGGGAGTGAACTGAATGCGGCTGTATTTCAATCCCAGCACACTGGCTATGGTGTTTACCATCATGGTTTTTGCCAGCCCGGGTACACCTATCAGCAGGCAATGGCCGCGACTGAAGATGGAAACCAGCAGATTTTCCACTACTTCATCCTGCCCCACAATGATACGGGAAATTTCTTTCCTTAATTCTGAATATTTCTTCGAAAAAAGCTGAAGCTCGTCTGCCTTAGTATTGTCCTGACTCATATCTCGCTATTCAAACCAATTATAAGTAAAATCACATTTCCTGTACCTGTCATCCATTACCTTGATGAACGTTTCCTTGCTTTTTGTATTCACCCATTCTTTAACCTTAAGGCTTTTCTTTCTTTCCAGCGCGGATGACTTGATATTGTCATAGTCATCATCCAGGTTAGCACGATGTGGTTTGGTTTTTTCCACCACCTTATAAATTCTGATAGCTTTGGAACCTGTTTTGGTAGTATGCTTAACAGGCTCTGAAATTTCACCTTCCTCCAGATTATCCACGGCAAAATACATTTGTTTTTCCATCTGTTCAGGAGAAAACTTCGTGCTACCCGTTTGTGGATTAAGCACAATGCCTGCACTGGTTTCATCATAGGTATCGGAATATTCTCTTGCTGCAATGGCAAAGTTTAGGGTGTCCACTTCCCTGATCATTTTTCTGATGCTGTCCAGCTTAAACTGTGCCTCCACCAGTCGTTGGGGCGAAACCTTCTTCCTTAAAAGTATGTGCCTCACATTAATGTATTCACCTTCCCTGGCAACCATCTGGATAATATGAAATCCGGCCTTAGTTTCCACTATAGGTGATATTTCACCAACCTCCAGTTTAAAGGCCGCTTCTTCAAACTCAGGATACATTTCACCCTTGGTAAACATGCCCAATTCTCCGCCATTTTCTGCCGAACCCGGGTCTTCCGAATATAACTCGGCCAATAACTTAAAGGATGAACCGTTGAGAACGCGTTCACGCAACTCGCGCAGCCTGGTTTTGATTTTTACCTTATCCTCATGACTTACCTCAGGCACTATAGTTATTTCAGCTATCTGAAACTGCTGTGGAATAACCGGTAATGAATCTTTTGGAAGCTCATTGAAAAAATCTTTCACCTCTGAAGGCGTAATTGTTACACCTTCGGTTAATGTCCGCT
>JBEPXQ010000236.1:0-4135 GCA_041641835.1 Bacteroidales bacterium | reverse complement strand
CTTGAAATAACCGCGGAAATTCTTGTCGCTTGACAGGCTGATAATAGCCGGGTTGTCAGAGAAAAAAGTCATCAATCCTGCCAGCGATGCCACCCCGGGCAAGTTGAAAATAGGACGCATCAAAGGGCGTAATATAGTTTCCAGTAATCTCACTACGCCAAACTCAATCATCAGCTTGCCCAAAGCACCGGTTAAAACGGTAATTCCCATGATGAAAAAGACCGTGTTGAGCAACAGGTCGTGTGCAGTATTCATGAGTGTATTAAGTAAGTTGGGCAATCCCATACGGTTACCCAGGAAGCCGAAAAATCCAAAAAACAGGATCAAAAAAATCAGGGCTTCATATTTCCGCTTTGCTATACGCTTCATCTTTACGTTTTTATGTTGGTGTTGCCAGGTAAACATTCCTGAGCTATCTGCGCGGCAAAATTATAAGAGTTTTTAATGTGGCAAGCAGTTTTTTTCTTTTTGTTATTGAAATAACAGCAAGACGAATGTGTTTTTTCCACCGCTAATTTCCGCGAATTTGAAAGGCGCGAATTTCCTGCCTGCTGTTTGGTAATTGCAGGGGTTATGTAAACAAGTTTAAGGTTTAATGTTTAAGGTTTAATGTTCTGTAATCGGGGAGGTTATGTAAGCAAATTTAAAGTTTAAGGTTTAATGTTTAAAGTTTAATGTTCTGTAATCGTAGAGGTTATGTAAGCAAATTTAAGGTTTAAGGTTTAATGTTTAAAGTTTAATGTTCTGTAATCGGGGAGGTTATGGGAATAAGTTTGAGATTTTGATTGCCCCGATAGCTATCGGGGGATTGGTTGATTGAATAGTTGAGACTATTGCTTTCTTGCCTACTGCTTAGCCAGTGGCTTCACGAAGTGGATATTTCACTGGGGCTTTCTTGCCTATTGCCTTCTTGCCTACTGCATACTGATTGCCCCGATAGCTATCGGGGGATTGGATGATTGGTCAAAATCAGAAATTGTAATCAAAGATTTCTGGTTTTTTGGCATTGGATGAATGGGGTTCGGTGTTCGGTGTTCATTGCCTGTCCCGTGAAATGCGAGGAACGAGCATATTTCACTGGTGTTCGGTGTTTGGTGTTTGGCCTGTGAGATGCGAGGAATGAGCATATTTCACTGGGGTTTGTTGCTTCTGAATAAGACCTGACAGCGTGCGGAGCAAAGCGGAGCTCCTGACAGCGTCTGGTTAAATATTTTCTTGCCTACTGCTTTCTTGCCTATTGCCTACTGTTTACTGGTGTTTAAGGTTCTGTAATCGTAGAGGTTCGTTGTTCGGTGTTTGCCCGGCACGGACAACATGTCCGCGCCATCCGGGGTTATCTATACTCTCTTAGTTCTCTTAAGTCTCTTAGTTCTCTTAGTTCTCAATCTCCTCGTATAGCTATCTCGCCACCTCACCCCTTCACGATCTCACCATCTCCAGGGTTTCCATCCCCTCGCTTTTGTCGAAAAGTAAAATAGCTTTTGTCAACTTTATAAGTTTTTGAATAAAGAAGAGGCAATATTCACAAAGCAACGCTCGCGGTTGGCAACCCTTGCACCTCACCATCTCATCATCTCACCATCTCACCATCTCACCATCTCACCACCTCGCCACCTCACTATCTCGCCAACTCCGCGATTGCCTGCTCCACGGTCACCTTGTTTTGCTCGCCGGATTCCATGTTCTTCAGCGTTAGCTGCCGGTTTTTGATTTCTTCTTCACCCAGCAGAATCACATAAGGAATATTGTTGCTATTGGCAAAGTTCATTTGCTTTTTCATCTTTGCCGCTTTGGGAAACAGTTCCGACTTAATACCAGCAGCGCGCAATTGTTGAATAATCCGGATGCATTCTCTTTCCTCTTTTTCTCCGAAGTTAACCAGCAATACTTTTATCGACTGCTCCGTACCCTCAGGAAAAAGCTTAAGCTCTTCCATCACATCATAAATCCGTTCAGCTCCGAATGAAATCCCAACACCGGATACATCTCTGAGACCAAAGATGCCCGTAAGGTCATCATAGCGGCCGCCGCCGCAGATGCTGCCCATCTGCACATCATTGGCCACAACTTCAAAAATAGCACCGGTATAATAGTCCAGGCCGCGGGCCAGGGTTAAATCCAATTCAACTTCCGACTTTATATCCAGTAGTTCTGCTTTGGCAAAAATCTCTTCCAGTTCTTCCACGCCCTTTAGGCCGTTTTCTGAACCGGTGACAAAAGACTTCAGAAAATCAATACTTTCATTCATGTCACCCCTGAACATCAGAACCGGTTTCAGCTGTTGGATGGCTGATTCCGGAACACCATTGCTGCGCATTTCTTCCAGCACCCTGTCAATCCCCGTTTTATCCAGCTTGTCAATGGCGATGGTAATGGTTTTGAAATGATCTGCTGCACCAATGGCTTCGGCTATACCACTAAGGATTTTCCGGTTGTTAATCTTGATTGTAATATTGATGCCAAGACGGCGGAATACCTCATCCATGATCTTCATCAATTCGGCTTCACTGAAAAGCGAATCCATTCCAATCACGTCAGCATCACACTGGTAAAATTCGCGGTAACGTCCTTTCTGTGGGCGGTCGGCACGCCATACAGGCTGCAGCTGATAACGCTTAAAGGGAAAGCCAATCTCATGCTGATGTTGTACCACGTAGCGGGCAAAAGGAACCGTGAGGTCATAGCGCAAACCTTTTTCAGCAATTTTTGGTGCCATGGAAGAAGCTGTTTCTGAAGCAGGGTCTTTTACTTTTTTTAGATAATCTCCTGAATTCAGAATCTTAAACAGCAGGCGATCGCCTTCTTCGCCATATTTACCTGTGAGCGTGGAAAGGTTTTCCATGGCTGGTGTTTCCAGCGGCTGAAAACCGTATATTTCATATACCTGTCTGATAATCCCAAAAATGTAGTTGCGTTTGTGCATTTCTGCCGGGCCAAAATCCCGTGTGCCTTTAGGTATGGATGGTTTCTGCGCCATAATTCATCTTTTCTCAAATGGATTGCAAAGATAGAAAGAATTCGATGATCAGTATCCGGTTCATTCCCGTTGATCTATGATGTTTGTTGCCCCGGATAAGCAGGGTGGTTACAGCTTCAGCTTCTTTTTCAGTGACTTCATGAATTCAGCCACTCTCTCCTCATTCTCAGCAGGTGCCCAGGGCGCAAAATCCTTATCCGAATCACGATCCCAGGGGCCGTCCTTTACCTCGTAGGCTACCGAATCTTCCTGCAGACATATCAGGCTATGCCAGGTGCGTGGCGGCAGTTCAGTACCATAATTGCCGGTTTCAGGTCCCATTACAACATGATCACGGATGCTGCCGTCATCATGAAAAACAATTAGAGCAATTTTTCCGCGCAGCACCCAAAAAGCCTCCCGCTTATCAGGATTTTCATGCTTGTGTGGTGGAATATAAGTACCCGGCTCCATCGCATTCAGCATCCGGTGAATGGTATCGGATGATTCCTTGTGGAAATTGAATATGGTTCTTTTGCGCGGTGATGATTTGGCTTTCCTGCTAAGCCGGTTGAGCAAATCATTGTCAACAGTGATCATAGACGTTGTTTTCCTGCAAATTTAGTGAATCCTGCGAGTGGCAGTTCTCATTTTACGTTAAGACCTATCCAAAAAAGCAATTTCCGGGTATTGTCACCGCTTGATAAAAAGCTTCTTCACTCCCGTATTGTTTCCTGAGCTAATGGTAAGGATATATAATCCTTCAGCCAGTGCTGATACATCAATGTGAAGTTGTTTAGAGCTTTTTTTGTTGAAAACGAGCCTGCCGGCATTGTCAAAAATGCTAAGGATGCAATTATCAGGCAGTTCTTCCACCACTACCATCTCGCTGGCAGGATTCGGGTATATGCTGAATGTCAGCTTTGTGTCGGGTTCCTGTTGGATGCCGTTTGCTCCTGCAGGATAAACACTGTCGCCAGCTGCTATAAAGTCAATTATGTAATATTGATTTGAAGAAGTGTTTATTACAGCAGGATGCCATTTGCTATATTCAAAGCTGCTAAAAAATATTTCCATCTCGGAATTATCAGGAACATCATTCAGCCTAAACACACCTGCATAATCAGTGAGTACTGCAGCGTGTATCCCTGTTGCATTCCTCTTTTTCAGCACGACTAC
>JBEPXQ010000235.1:0-4137 GCA_041641835.1 Bacteroidales bacterium | reverse complement strand
AACGCCTTCCTTTCCACATCAGGCTGTGCTATCAGCAGGTAACAGCTAAAGACTGAAATACAGCCTGCCACGCAGATCCTCATTAATCTCATACAGCTCCTCCGATTTTTTAATTTTCACACTCAATGCACTGCCCCAGATATTTCCAATGTAATAACCCAGAGCTATCAATCCGGTAACATACATAACCGGTGAATCAGACCCCAGACGGTAATATGCTTCATATGACTGCAGAGCAAACAGGCTAAAAGTAACAAAAGACGCCAGCCCCTGATTTGGTTTCCCGGCATATACCTTCCCCAACCCTGGCACTACAGCCGAAAGCATACCTGCCACCCATGGGCTTTTCATGTTAGTTTCCTCATATCTGCTCCTGAAGTCTTCTAACACACCGGCCTTTCCTGCTGCCATAGCAGGGTTCGTGTTTATGAGACTATCGTAGGCTGCAAATTTCTGTTCCAGCAGAAACAGGCCGCCGGAGAAAAAAGCCAGGTCAGGATCTTGTGATACCTGCATTTTTTCATGCGACAGCCAATTCATGGCTTTATAATGATCGCCCAGCCTCAACATGGAATTGAATCCATAACGTATTCCCCGTGAGCGTAGGCCTTCATCACCTATGCCGGTAAACAGGTCCATGGCAGTGTTTGTTTCTTCCAGTTGCAGCCAGGAGGCTGCCAGCAGGAAATTAAGTGTATCCCTTAGCTGTAATGGCTGATCATCAAATTCGCAATAGGAATCAAGGCGGATAAGTTCGGGGTAATTACCTGTATTAAACAGGTGAGTGGTAAACGGCAGGAGATTATCACACAAATCAGCCTGCTGGGACGATAGCGTAAATGGAATAAGCAGGAAGAAGATCAGCTTTCGGATATATCTAAAATGCATAATCTCCCGGATCATCTGTTAGCAAACCAGTTTCAGGATCAAATTTATATGCCGGAACATCTTTCAGGCTGATATGAGTGCACCTGGTAAGACGGTCAACACCAATAAAAAAGCCTTTTATCAGGCCATACTGCCCGATGGAAAGGCGCATAAAGTCAGAGCAGGAAATTTCATACACACAGCCGGTTGACAACTGCTCTGAGATAAGTTTTTTATAAAGATTCAGAAAAAAGGCACCGGGATTATAATCCCTGCTATCCACCCGCTGGTGATGATCGTTCATATATGCAGAACTGACATTCGCATTTTTCATATAAGCCCGGTCAGTAGCACTCTGGGCGCTTAGCAGCTCAGCACAAGTCATCAGAAGAAATATTAGCAGTGTTTTATTCATACCTCAATGATTCAATTGGTTCGAGTTTAGAAGCCCTCACAGCAGGATAAATTCCAGAAACCAGTCCCACTATGGCACACAACAGGATACCGGCTGCAATCCAAAGCCATGGAATAATAAAAGTGCTTTTAAAAATCAAAGATGTAATATTACCCAGGATGATTCCGAGAACTATGCCCAATATACCCCCAAGCTGGCTGATGGTAACAGCTTCCACCAGAAACTGGTTGCGGATGGTTTTTCGCGTTGCCCCTAAAGCTTTGCGTATCCCGATTTCCCGTGTCCGTTCAGTAACCGAAACGATCATGATATTCATCAGGCCCACGGCAGCTCCAAGCAGCGTGATTAACCCAATGAGGGTAGCGGCCATCGTGATGTATTTGATATTTTCCGTAAGTGCTTTAATCAGACTGTCGCTTTTGCCGATATCAAAGTTATCCTCATCTTCGGGTTTCAGTTTTCTCACCACCCTGAATGTTCCCCTGGCTTCGCTGATAGCAGTTTCCATATGCTCTGGCGAATCCGCTTTAACGCTGATGCGATAGCTCATACCCGGCCTGGAGAACACCCTCCTTACACTGTTTACAGGGATCAAAACATTTCGGTCGCCACTAAAAGCAAAGCCTGAACCCTTAGATTCCAAAACACCAATAATTTTAAATTGCCCGGGTCCCACAGAGATTCTTTCACCGATAGGTGATTTTCCCTTGAAAAGCCTGTCTTTAATACCATAACCGATTATGGCCACATTATCACCTGCGAATATCTCTGCATCTGAAAAGTTCCTGCCCTCAGCAATCTCATATCCCTGGGTAACCAGGTAGTTTTCATCTCCTCCTATCACATTTACATTAGGATGAGTGGTTTCTCTTTTGTATTTTACTGTTGCAGCGGAAACGCCCCAGGCACTAACGGAGGTGCTCACAGGCATATCAAAGCGCTGCTTGAATTCAACAGCTTCGCGATAGGTTATGCCGGGATAATACTTCCTTTCACTCCTGTCATTACCTATATTTATCCGCATACTCTGGTTCCGGATGCTGAATGTGTTGGCACCCATCATTGAAAAGTTACTTTTGATGGCATGCTCAATAGAATCAATGGCAGTGAGAATTCCCACCAGCGCCATAATGCCAAATGCTATGATGAGCATGGTTAGCACCGCCCGCATCATATGACTGCGGATTGATTCCAGCGCGATCCGGATATTTTCTCTGAGTAGGTTTCGCATATTGCTTTGCAATTGTCAACGAAAATAATAAAAATACTTCTGCTGTAAGATGATTATTGAATATAGTCCTCCATGTTAAATTTAGCTATTTCACCTGCTAAATATTGTAAAACCAGAAACAACACTTAAATTTGCATGCGATAGAAAAATAAAGGCCACAAATTATAAACAGATGAAACGAGCATGAACCGCCTGAGGCGGAACACATAAGGGAGTGAGTATAGTTAAGCTCATACATGCACATTCCCCCCGCATAAATGACGCGGGATAACCATCGTTCCATTAAAATTAAATTTAGAAAGATGAAAGAAATAATTTTTGCAACAAATAATGACCATAAACTCAGGGAGGTGCGCGATATCATTAACCATATTTGTGATGATGGCTGCAATGTTAAAATCCTTTCCCTGGAGGATATTAATTTCAGAGTAAACATGCCCGAAACGCAGAATACGTTGGAGGGAAATGCCATTCAGAAAGCACGTTTCATCAAAAATCATACAGGATTCGACTGTTTTGCTGATGATACCGGTCTTGAAATAGAAGCCCTGAATGGAGAGCCAGGTGTTTACTCAGCACGTTATGCTGGCGAGAAAGCTTCATTTGCAGATAATATAAGAAAGGTATTAAAGAAGCTCAGCGGAATAAAAAACAGAAAGGCACAGTTTCGCACAGTAATAGCCATGGCTTCCGGTGATAATGATTTTATCTTCGAGGGAATTGTGGAAGGCTCGATCCTTGAAGCACCGCGTGGTAAAGGAGGCTTCGGATACGATCCTGTTTTCAGGCCATCCAATTACCGAAAAAGCTTTTCCGAGATGCCTGACAAGCAGAAAAACAAAATCAGTCATCGCTATCATGCCACCGCTTCTTTTGCAGCATGGCTAAAAGAACACTATACGGATAAATAGTTTAGCTTTGTTTTTCCTGTATTGCATTTTCAATTGCCAGGCTGAAGATATCACTTTCCTTCAGTCCGGCTCCGCGAATCTGCTGTGGTACTATGCTTGCAGCCGACATGCCCGGTACGGTATTTAGCTCAAGAAAATAATATTCACCTTCCTTCAAAATAAAATCCACCCTGACGATGCCTTTGCAAAACAGTTTTTTATAAATGAAATTTGACAACCGCTTCACTTCCAGCGCCACATCTTCAGGAATCCTGGCAGGAGTAATTTCATCAGCCATTCCCTTAGTGTATTTGGCTTCATAGTCAAAAAACTCATTCTTCGACACGATCTCTGTCAGTGGAAATATAAGTGTATCATTCCCTTTGCTGATCAAGCCGCAGGTTACTTCAGTACCTTCAATAAATTCTTCCGCCAGAATCTGCTCATCAACTTCAAAAGCTTTTTGTATAGCATCTTCCAGTTGTTCGCGCTTGTTTACCCTGGTGGTTCCCAGGCTTGATCCGCCGTTGTTCGGTTTTACGAAGCAGGGAAATCCAACCCTTTCGGCTATCTCATCAGCATTGTATTTCTCACCCCTTACCAGCAACATGGAAAAAGGTGTCATCAGCCCCAGCATACGCATTTGCTGGTTAGTAAAATACTTATTAAAAGTGAGTGATGAGGTAAATACACCGCAATTGGTGTAAGGTATATCCAGCATATCAAAATAACCC
>JBEPXQ010000234.1:0-4142 GCA_041641835.1 Bacteroidales bacterium | reverse complement strand
TTCCAGTGGATTTGTGAGAATACCCGTGCAGAAGGATTCCCGCTATCGCTTTATAGCAAGTAAGGAGGATTTTGAAAAAAGCAGTAATGTGCTTGAGGTGCCCGAAGAGATTGAAAAGGACACTGCCATATTTGATGTGAAAATAGTGTTGGATACAGCAGGATTTACAGAAGATATGTTGGCTGATCTAAAGAAAATCTATTTCGATTTTGATAAATATTACATCCGCAAGGATGCTTATATTGAACTTCAGAAACTGGTTAAGTACCTGAAAAATCATCCTGAAGTAACTATTGAACTGAGCTCTCATGCTGATAGCCGCGGCACGGACCCATATAATATGGAGTTATCGAAAAATCGTGCCTTATCAACAGTGACCTATCTGGTGGAGAACGGCATTGATGTTAAGCGTATAAAAGCATATTATTTCGGAGAAGAATTCCTGGTGAATGACTGCAACACACCGGAAGAATGTGAGGAGTACGGGCATCAGCTCAACCGGCGTACTGAATTTAAACTGAACAATACCTTTAATGATCAGCTGATTGAAAAGTACGGTGCACGTAAAATTAAGCTTAAGCAAATAGATTTGAGCAAATTTGAAAAGAAAGCCACTGCTGATAAATATCATGACAGGACAACTGTCTGGTATGCTGTAGTGGGTACATTCCGAAATAAAGATAATGCTCAAAAACGTAAAAAGGAGCTGGAAGACAGTGGGTTTGGTGATGTGATGATCGTTAATATTCCCGGTGATGAATTCCACAGGGTTGCTATAGAAAAGTACAAGTATTTTGAAAAAGCCAAAGAGGCATATAAAAAGCTGAAAAGGAAATATCCAGGTATGGATATTATTATGATCAAACAATAATATCGAGCCCATACCTGAAAAGGTCTCTTTTATGATTTGCAATGTTTTTTCTGCGGCCTAAAGGGCAAACATTAAAAATCAGGCTGTCTTTAGGTCTGGTAAACTGGTTGAATTATTCATTCTTTTCAAAGTCAGCTCAATAATAAAGGCGGGTGAATTACTCACCGGCCTTTATTATTTTTGGTATTCCTCTATTTCTTTCAGCGCTTCTTTCACATTTTCCTCGGTTTTATAGAGCCTGTCCTTGCATATTTTCAGCAGTTCAGATGCCCTGCGGATCTTTAAATCCAATTCATCCACCGAGACTTCAGACTGTTCCATGTCAGATATAATCTGCTTAAGCTCCTCATAAGCTTCTGTGTAGGCTAATTTTTCTTCAGACATATTTATTCTTGTTTTGATGGATTGATTTTTTCAACTCTGGAGTCAACTTTACCATTGTAAAGACTTGTTTCTATAGTATCTCCGGTATTTAAAACTGAAATATCAGTAATTACTTTACCATTTACTCTGCTGATGCTGAATCCTCTTTTAAGGATATTTTCCGGCTTCAGCATATTATACTTTTCTTCAGCAAATTGCAGGTCGCTACCGGCTTTATCCAGTACCACAGCTGAGCGGGCGCTTATCCGCGAGGCTGCCACCGACAGTTTATGATGCTCCTGCATCACAAATGCGGCGGAGCGGGATGAAAGTTCATCTGCCATACGCAGCAGCAAATGTTTTTGCTTATCCAGCAGGCCGGTAGAATAAGCTCCGAAAAGCCTTGCGCCGTCTTTGAGCTCCTTATCCTGTTGTTCCAGCATCCGCTGACTTATATTTGCGGCCTTTAGAGCCGATTCGCTGAGGAAAGCATCAAAACTATCGTACTTTCTGATAAGAAATTCCGCAATTTTAGTGGGAGTAATAAAACTTTCATAGCTTACCATTTCACAAACTGTTTCATTGGTGGAATGGCCGATACCGGTTAAAACCGGTATTGGAAATTGTGCCACTGCAGAAGCCAGCTCCCAACTGTCGTAGCAGCTCAGCCCCACATCGCCGCCACCTCCACGGATTATAGCTATGGCATCAAAAAGCTTCTGATGCTTTCTTATGTTATCCAGCTGATTTTTGATCGTACTCACGGCCCTGTTGCCTTGCAGGATAGCCGGAAACAACATGCAATGAAACATGTATGCTTTTTCATTGGAATTAATCACGCTCATAAAATCATTAAAGCCTTTACTGGTGTGCACAGAAATGATGGCAATGACTTTAGGTACCGGCGGCAATTTCCTGCTTTTGTTAAGTTCATAAATACCGGCGGATCTCAGCTTATGAATGGTCTCGGCCTTTTGCCTGGCAAGTTCTCCAAGGGTGAATTCAGGATCAATATCACGGATATGTAGCGCCAGCCCGTAAACAGGATGATAACTCACAGAGGCATATACCACAACCGTCATATTATCCCCAAGATCCTCATTAAGTACTGAGCGGAATTTATGGTTGATGCGCTGGAAATCCTTTCGCCAGATATTACCCCTGATCTCCGCAACTACTTTTCCCTTTTCCTTTTCCACAAGATCCGGATAGCAATGACCGGAATGAGTGTAATGATTAAGCCTGACGATCTCCGTTTTAATCCAGAAATATTTGTTGGTATAAGCTTTTTTAATCACGCTTTCCAAAGAAGCTGTTACTTCTGATAGCTTGTATATGGTGCGTTCGGGCATGTTGCGGATATTTCAGGACTGGTTGCTTCAAACAAAGATACTAAAAAAGTTAATTCATTTTTGGCTGATGTTAATAACTGTTTTATCTCAGTTTGACCATAACTCTTGTTACTTTACCTACTTCTGAAAATGAAATTGTCCTGATTTATGAATCAGGAAAGAATGAGAGGTGTGCAATGATCAGGTATTGAAGCGTTTGTCTGCTGTGCTTTTGTGTTGCAATCTAATGAATTGGTTTTAGGTAAATCAACAGCATGCAGTTATTATTTTTGTGTAAGTGGAAAACATTCAGAAAATTAAAAAGGATTCGAATCAAATTATGATAATCTAACAAATGGCGGTACCCGAAAAGCCTATGAGTAGGGCAATCAAACATTCTTATTATGAAGAAAAACCTATTACTTTTAATTTCAGTTTACCTGGTAACTATGATGTTGTTACCGGTATTTGGTCAGACCGACACAACATTGGCAGACACAGCAGCAGCTGCAGCAGCGGCCCCGGCAGGCGGATCTTCATCCGGAGGAGGCGATAGCGATTGGTTTTCCATAATTGTAGTCGGCGCTTATTTACTGGGTGTATTCTTGCTTTTACCGGTGGTGATTTACACCAATCTGAATGAAAAGATCCGCCGGTATGATCCAGACCGTCAGGATCAACTGGATATACAGAATCTTTCACAGGAAGAAAAAGACCAAAAAGCCATGGCTATTCTGGAAAGGATTGACGAAAAGCTGGATCATTTTACAGATGAGGAGGGTAATGAGCTGGTAACGATCAGCCGGGGGAGGCAGGCCCGCTATCTGAAACGTGGCCTTGATTATATTAACCGCCACCTGCAGCCTGTGAGTGACGAAGTTAACCAGCATGTGGAAGAATTTACTGATTTGTATTATAGCCGTGTGAAGCGGTCATTTACCGGATCAAAATGGCTAATCGCCTGTGGTGCCGGTATCCTAGTGCTGATGGGCTTTATGGATGTGTCCATGCTCTTTAAGCCCTTTGCAATTATACATTTGCTTGGGCTGGTGTTTTATATCCTTTCCAGCAGAACAACTCAATATGCCAAAGAAAAGAGAGAGGAGCGCTTTGGATCAAGGAAGCTTGGCATAGTAGGACTGGTGTTCGGTTCTCTTTTTGCAGGCTTTGCTGTTAAAGAGTATGTGAGTGTTAATGGCGCACCCTGGAAGCGCGATTATGAAGGTGAATTTAACAGCTCAATCGTGTTAATTTTTATAATAGCTGTGGTTGCCATTCTTGTATCATTCCTGGTTGCCTTCTTTGGGGTTATTAATTTCGTCCTTAATTATTCCACCTCTTTTCTAAACCCATTCCGTTCAGAACAAAAATGGTATGAAAAGGAATTTGAAATCGTCGAATTAAACCCGCACGCTGCTTAAATATAAAAGCCTGGTGGTAATCCACCAGGCTTTTTTTCTGAAAGGTGATTAAAAACATCTTACTAGAAAAATCATGAGACCATTCCCAAAAACATACATAATCTGCAATTCGCCTCTAACAAATTGGAGTGGGCTCAATCATCATCCTTAAAAGTG
>JBEPXQ010000233.1:0-4143 GCA_041641835.1 Bacteroidales bacterium | reverse complement strand
TACTGGTGACTATTCAGTGAATTTCAAAATAACATACACTGAGAAAATGCAGAATGAGATCTTTGCTATGGGAGTTACTATGCACACCCCTTACGGTGAAGAACGCTATCTGGAAAGAAAAATAAACCTGTTTGAAGAAGGAAAACCCACCGGGCATAAAAATGAGCAGGGAAAATACGAATACATCATCGACTTTTTCCAGGCAGTGGATTTTAAAGAACAGGGACTATACGAATTTGATGTGGAAAACCTGATGCCTTCATATAAAACCAACGGAATTCATGCTATCCAGCTTCAGATATTACCAACACCTAAATGAGCAAACACCTTAATCCATATTATGAAGAGCTACTGAGCCCACTCGTATCCGCACTACCCGGCAAACCCGGCGTTTACCAGTATTTTGATGAGAATGGAAAGATACTTTATGTGGGTAAAGCCAAGAACATCAAAAAAAGGGTAAGCTCCTACTTTAATAAAGACATACAGGGGAAGACCAGGGTGCTGGTGAAAAAAATAAGAGACATTCGTTATATAGTTGTGGAAACAGAGCTGGATGCGCTTCTGCTGGAAAACAACCTGATCAAGAAACACCAGCCGCGCTATAATGTAATGCTGAAGGATGACAAAACCTTCCCATGGATCTGCATAAAGAATGAACCTTTTCCAAGAGTATTTCCCACCCGGAATCCTGTGAAGGACGGATCGAAATATTACGGCCCCTATGCCAATGTGAAGATGATGCATACGCTGCTTGACCTCATCCGGCGCATTTTTATGCTGCGTACCTGTAAATACAACCTGAAGCAGGAAAACATTCAGCAGGGAAAATTTAAGGTCTGTCTGGAATATCATATCGGCAACTGCAAAGGCCCCTGCGAAGGATTCCAACATGAGGCTGACTATAATGAATCCATTCAGCAAATAAAAAAAATCCTGCGCGGTGATATAACCGGCGTCTTAAGAAGGCTGAAGGAAAGAATGCACTGGCATGCCGAAAAACTGGAGTTTGAGCAGGCCCAGGTTTACAAGGAAAAAATCAACATCCTGGAAAAATACCAAAGCCGCTCCACAGTAGTGAACCCAACTATCCATAATGCTGATGTGGTAAGCTGGGATGAGGACAGCAAAATCCTGTATGTAAACTACCTGAGGATCATTAATGGTGCGGTGGTTCAGTCGCACACTCTTGAGCTGAAGAAAAAGCTGGACGAAAGCCCGCAGGAGTTAATTCCAATTGCCATCACGGAGTTCCGCCAGCGTTTCGACAGCGATGCAAAGCAAATATTTCTTCCCGAAGCAGTGGAATACGATCCCGGCATCAGGATAACCGTGCCACAGCGTGGTGATAAGAAAAGCCTGATAGAGTTATCGCAACGCAATGTGAAATACTACCGGAAGGACAAGGAAAAGCAAAAGGACCTGGTGGACCCCAACCGCCACACCAGGAGGATCATGGAAACCATGAGAAAAGACCTCCGCATGAAGGAACAGCCGCGGCACATCGAATGCTTTGACAATTCCAACATGCAGGGGAATTATCCTGTAGCAGCCATGGTGGTGTTTAAAGACGGCAAACCGGATAAAAAATCATACCGCCATTACAACATCCGCACTGTGGAAGGCCCTGATGATTACGCCAGCATGGAAGAAGTGGTTTACCGCCGCTACCGTCGCCTGCTGGATGAAGAAAAACCCCTGCCGCACCTGATCATCATAGATGGCGGGAAAGGACAGCTAAGCTCAGCAGTAAAAAGCCTTGAAAAGCTGGGCATAAGGGGGAAAATCACTATCATCGGCATTGCAAAGCGCCTGGAGGAAATTTATTTCCCCGGTGATTCTGTACCTATTTATATAGACAAAAGATCAGAAACACTCAAGATTATCCAGCGGGCACGCGATGAAGCCCACCGCTTTGGGATAACACATTATCGCGGCAGGCACAAGAAAACCATGACCAAAACCAGCCTGGCTGATATTAAAGGAATAGGAGGGAAAACAGCAGAAAAGCTGCTCAAGAAATTCCGGTCGGTAAAGCAGATAAAAGATGCCTCACAGGATCAACTGGCGGAAGCCATAGGAAAACAAAAAGCCGGCATTGTTTATGATCACTTTAATGCAGAAGAAAAAAAATAAGCCCCTGCCGGGCCACTAAGCATCAAGTAGCATTATTTTTCTGAGAAGTTCATATTAAGCCAATATTAAAGCAATTAATAATGAGAAGCATACAGAACTGCTTATTTTTAGCAAGCCTCCGTTAGGAATTGAATATTAAATATTTTCAATATTTTTGGACCTCTAATTCAGATTAATATATTTAACAATGGAAAATAAGGAATACAGAATTCTCATAGTGGATGATGAAAAGGACATCCTGGAATTTCTTTCTTATAACCTGAGAAAAGAGGAATATCAGGTAAAAACAGCATCCAACGGAAATGAAGCAGTAAAAACTGCCAAAGACTGGTCGCCCCACCTGGTAATCCTGGATGTAATGATGCCTGAGATGGATGGTATAGAAGCATGCCGGGAAATGCGCACTTTATCCAACATGAAAAATTCGGTGATCCTGTTTCTTACTGCCAGGGGTGAGGATTATTCGCAGATAGCAGGCTTTGATGCCGGTGCCGACGATTATGTTACCAAGCCTGTGAAGCCCCGCGTACTCACCAGCCGCGTTAAAGCACTTCTGCGGCGCAGCAGCACCAATGTGGAAGAAACTGTTGACAAGTACCAGGCGGGCAACCTGGTGATTGATCGCGAAAGATATCTTGTGATTAAGGGTGAGCAGGAAATCACGCTTCCCAAAAAAGAATTTGAATTACTACAGGTTTTGACTTCTAAGCCAAATAAAGTATTTTCACGCGATGAAATCTTTGCCAAAGTCTGGGGTGATAGCGTTATAGTTGGCGACCGCACTATAGATGTGCATGTAAGGAAATTACGCGAGAAAGTCGGCAGTGAGAATATTAAAACCGTCAAAGGCGTTGGCTATAAGTTTGAAGTAACTGAATGAAATACAACAATCCCAAAAATCTTGCACTCACCTCCGGTTTTATCTTAGGTGGGTTATTCACGCTCATATACTGCATCGTGGCTATTCCCATGGATACCTTCAGATGGGAAGTACTGCTGCTGACACTGGCGGTACTGGTCACCGGCAGTTACTTTATCATCGATTACATCCTTGAGCGTTTTATCTACGAGAAGATCAAGCTCATCTACAAAACCATACTCAGCCAGAAAGCCACGGCCAGCGAGAAAAAAGCGCGTATGCATTCGGGCAACAATCCTGATGTGATAGAAGAGGTAAACCAGCAGGTGCTGGACTGGGCTTCCGACCGGCGGCAGGAGATCAGGCGGCTGAAACAGCTGGCCGATTACCGCCGTGAATACATCGGCAATGTATCCCATGAACTTAAAACCCCGATATTCAACATCCAGGGTTATGTGCTTACCCTGCTGGATGGTGGACTGGAAGACCCTTCCATCAATAAAAAATACCTGCTCAGGACAGAAAAAAGCATCAACCGCATGATTACCATCGTGGAAGACCTGGAGGCTATCGCAAAGCTGGAAGCCGGTGAGCTGGAAATGATGAAGGAGGATTTCGACCTGAGAGGACTCACCGAAGAGGTGCTGGACATCCTGGAAGATAAGATAAAAAAGAAGGATGTGAATGTCTATTATGCTGAAGAATATGAATCGCCGGTATTGGTTAATGCCGACCGCGAACGTATCCGGCAGGTACTCACCAACCTGGTGGATAATTCATTAAAATACAACAGTCGCCCTAAGGAAGAAGGCCGTAAAACCAAGATCAGCTTTTTTGATATGGACGAGCACGTGCTGGTGGAAGTAACCGATAACGGCTCCGGGATTGCAGAGGAAGACATACCGCGGCTGTTCGAGCGGTTTTACCGTACACGCGAAGCCCGCGACCGCAGCAAAAGCGGCTCCGGACTCGGACTGGCAATCGTTAAGCACATCATTGAAGCTCACGGCGAAACCATCAACGTGAGAAGCAAGGTGGATTTCGGAACTACCTTTGCCTTTACACTTAAAAAGGCTGAAAGAAAATAAGCCTGTCTGAAATCAAAAACAAAAAACAACCAGCATTACTGATTCTTGTACTTCACCACA
>JBEPXQ010000232.1:0-4144 GCA_041641835.1 Bacteroidales bacterium | reverse complement strand
TTGTTGAATTCATTTATGATTAACCTGTCTGAAGGGCGGTATCCCATTTTATAATTGATGAGCCAATAATCAGCCTGGAAATGCTTCACCTGTTGCGCGGAATCGTCCATCAGGAAATATTCAAAATATTTGCTGGCTCTTATTTCTGGAGAGTGGGATGCACTGAAAAACTGCCTGATCATATTCAGTAGTTCCTTGTTTGCTCCTATTCCACAACTGCGAATGGCGATGGTCGTTTTTTCATTGATCAGTCCCTGAGGAAATTCAGGCAATGTATCATTTTTAAGAAACTCCTGCATGTTAAGCACATTGCACCGCTCTCCATAAGGCTTCAACCGTGCACTAAGGCCACTGAATGGATTTCCGTGACTCACCAGGTTAATCTGCCCCCAGGGTGGTTTGGACGTATCCTGATGCCTGATAAGATATTCGGCTACTTCTGTCAGGGAATACAATCCGCTGATCACTTTTGATTCATCCTGGTGCCTGTGTAGGTAATACTGCTCGGCATTTCGGTAAAAAACCTCATCCGGAGAGGCATCATCACCCATGATGAAGGTAATGGTATCACCTCGGGGCACTGAAACCTCCTCCTCCGTTGCAGCCTCTTTAACAGGCTGTTCAGCATGATTACACGAAAGCATAAGCACACTGAACAGCACTATATTCACTTGAAATATCCGAATCATATCCCAAAGATAATGAATCTCTTAAAAAACAATTTCAAATTCCCAGTCCTTATCCAGATTGAAGGATGAAAAATCCCAGCGGTTAATCTGAATTTTAAGGCAGGATTTAAGATCTGCGCTGATGTTTTTCTCATCAAACATTATACTTTTCACCTTCCCGTCAGCACCAATCTTTATAGTCATCGTAGTCTGATAATTCTGATGATTCATGAAGCAGGAATTAAGATCCGGCATCAGATCATCATTGATGAAGCTTTTGATGGTTTCATCTGAAACGGAAGAAAAGGAAGATTTTAATTTAATCTTCTGGTGATGCCTAATGACCTCAGCCTCTTCCAACTCAACGCTAATTTTCATGACCCTGCTCGCGTTCATATTTACACCGGCAGCTCCCACAGCAGCATCAGAAACTCCGCGAGGTAAAGGCAGAGGTTGCTTTACGGTTTTTGTTTCCCCGCTTTCATTAATCACCTTTTCTTCAATGGCTACAAAGGAGGTGTACTTGGTAAGAAGGTTATAATCCAGACCAAGCCGGGTTATTTCTTTTTTATCCTCCTGTCCTACGCTGGCATAATCGCTCAGCATTTCAATCTGTTTCCGTGCCCAAAGGTATCGAAGAGCTTCATTCTGTTTCTGTGGTTCTGCAGCACTCACGTCTATGGTTTTGCTCCATTCCTTTTCTCCTGTATGCCCGCTGATTGTGATCTTACCTTCAGCATTGCCCTTATATTTTCCATAAATGAGTATTGGACGCTGTGCAAATACATCAGGGACAGAAACTGGCTGAACATCATATACATCAAAGCCCAAAAATTCTTTTTGGATTTGTGTCAGCACAGGACTCGATATATATTCCCTGAATTTTTCCGCTTTTTCTCCGCTTTCGGATTTTTCAGTAACAATAAAAGGTTCACCCATGCCGCATCGCGCCATACCTTCAATGAGATAGCGGTTCACTGAACTTCCGATCCCAAAAACAAACACATTTGCAACGTGATTATTCTGACGGATAAGATCAAAAACCTCTTTCTCCACGCTCACATAACCATCGGTAACTATCACAAAAGTTCTTGATACTGAATTATCCTGTCTGGGGAAACTGAGGGCTTTTTTCATCGCAGAGAGTATGTTAGTTCCGCCTCCTCCACGTTGATCATCAATGAAACTGATAGCCTTATCGATAATTTTATTGTTAGCGGCCACTGATTTTTCAGCCATCCAGCCCGAACTGCCTGCAAAAACCAGTACATTAAAGCGGTCTTCAGGTCGCAGATTGCTAACCAGGTTTCTCATTATCTTCTTTGAGATATCCATGGGATATCCACGCATGGAACCTGATACATCATTTATAAAAATATATTCGCGCGGGGGTATCTGGTTCTGTTTTACCCTTTCCGGAGGCTGAACCATAGTGAGAAAGAAATTTTCTTTTTCTCCTTCATACAGTAATAATCCGGTGCTTATATTTTTTCCGGCCAGCTGATATTCCAGGATAAAATCGCGGTTCCCGCCTTTATTTCCTGAAGGATCCAGCTCAATAACCGCCCTGTTGCGCTGGGGGTAATCCACCTTGATCTTGTGGGTTGTGCAGCTAATATCCTGGATTGGCATTCCCATAGACAAATCAATATCAAGGTTAAAGTCATACAATGGCTTTTCACCCTGATGCTGGTAAGGTGTTTTCACGAAATCGTTTTTACCATCTGAGTTATCGCTTTCCCCGGCATATCTGGGACCCACCACAGTTGGATAAACAAACTTGTAGGTTCCGTTTTCAGGCAGCAGCAGTTCAGTGTATTTTAAGGTAACAGTAATAGAATCGCCAGGCATAATATTGGCTACATTCATCCTAAAAACATTCGGACGTTCCTGCTCCAGCAAAGAGGCTCTTTTCCCTTCTTTCTTAGCCTGTTCGTACTGTTGTTTTGCCTTCTGCCGTTCCTCTATTTTTGCTTTAATTATCCGATTGCCTACTTTCATTTCCATGGCATACACGGCAGCGCGAGTGGAGGCCGGGAAAGTATAAACCGCTTCCAGTGGATTCTTTCCATCGTTTTTATAAACCTGATGGACCTGTACATTCGCCATCACACCGGAGATGTCAACATCCGCCTCCGTCTTCAGCAAAGGCAACTGGTCGGTTTCAGGATTATCACTTTTTACCAGAAAATACGGCGACAGACTTTTATCGTCCTCCTGTGCCTTTATGGCTGATGACAGCACCAGACATAACAGGATTGCGAAAAGTTTAAAATAATTACGCATGATTTATGAGTTTTGAGGTTGATGTTTTCATGGCCGGGGCTCGTTTGCTATTTATACAACGCTGCTCTTCAAAACATTATTTCCTTGATCCATAGAATTTTATTCAAAAGAACAAATCGCGGCAATTTTGAAGACAATTCAAAAACCCTGCCTCAAATTCATCACCGGTAAGTCAGCCAAAAACAATTGAGGCCGGTTAACTAAGCTCAGTAGCATCCTCAAAAAACTCATCCCTGAAATTCACCAGGAACAGCTTTTCGGTGGCCCTGGTAATGGCGGTATAAAGCCATCTCAGGTAAGCAGTATCAATTTTATCCTCGGTGATATACCCCTGATCAACAAAGACATATTTCCACTGCCCGCCCTGTGTCTTATGGCAGGTGAGCGCATATCCGAATTTAACCTGTAATGCATTATAAAGGGGATTCTTACGAAGCGTTTCCATTTTTTTTCTGCGGGAATCCAGGTAGTGAAGGTCAGAGATGAAACCGCTATAAAGCTTTTCCTGCTGCTCTCTGGTTAGTGCCGGGCTTTCAGATTCCAGTGTGTCCAGCATCAGCATTACATCGAAAGGTTGCATATCAGGAAAATCTATCATCCTGATGGTGGCATTTACAAAACTGAAACCGTGTGCCTGTTCGTAACCGTTAAGGCTCAGCACCTCAATCAGGTCGCCGTTGGCAATAAAGTTATTGGATTCCTCACCAAGCCAGAAATAGTTATTTTTCACCACCATTAGCTGGTCGCCGGCATCAATTTTGTTTTCCCGGAAAAGAATTCTGTTCCTGATTTCCTGGTTAAAGCGGTTGGCCCGTTTGTTTGATCGGGTGATCATCACCGATTCTCCGTAATTCTCGCTGGAGTTGAATGCTGTTTCCAACCAATCTTGCAGGTCATATCCCGGCAGCTGCATAATATCATCGTATCCTTCCGTTTTGAAAAATGGCGGCTCGGCATGATCAATCTCAAGCTTTCTTCTAAGGGAAGTTGCATTCATCAGTATTCCTGATTCCCGGGCCTGTCGTACTACTTCCTTCATCTCGCTCAATCCTGCAGTAAGGCTGAAAGATTTTTTCAGCCATTTAAGATTCAGTGCAGGACTTTCATCGCTGCCAACCGGTGGCAGCTGGGCGTTATCGCCGATCAGGATCAGCTTGCAATTTTGTTCGTTATACACATAATTAAACAGA
>JBEPXQ010000231.1:0-4159 GCA_041641835.1 Bacteroidales bacterium | reverse complement strand
ATTTGGAAAGAATAAAAAGACATATCTCAATGTGTATTTCCAGATATTGAATGTACTGGACAACAAGAATATTCTTAATGTTTACAATGCTACCGGTAACGCAGATGATGACGGATTCCTGAGTGCAGCTGAATTCCAGCAGCAAATTCAAACTCAAAATGATCCTGAAGCTTTCAGAGACCTCTACAGCATTAGAATTAACAGCCCTTATAATTACAGCTTGCCAAGACGTATCCGCCTTGGTGTGGCCTTTAATTTTTAATTCAACAGGTATAATATAAAACACTAAAGATATGAAGTATTTATTTCGGTTATTGGCTCTTACCATTGCAGGAATTCTTCTGATTCCTGACATGGGGATGGCCTATAAGAACCCGAACGATAAAAAGAATAGCAACTCGCAGAAGAGTGTTTCTGCTGCAGGCTGTTTGCCTGCAACTGCAGCCACTGATCTTGACCTGAACAACGTAAGGGCAAGAATAAATACCGGTGGTGATATGTGGTGGGACTTGCAGGGTACCGCAGAGTATGAGATTCCTAAAGGTTCAAGAAAAACCTCCATGTTTTCTGCCTCATTATGGATGGCTGGCGTGGATGTTAACGGGCAGCTTAAATGTGCCGCTCAGCGGTATCGTGGAAATGGTAATGACTTTTGGACTGGTCCGTTGACTACAGATGGAAAAGCAGCCGTTGATGCAGCTACCTGTAAGGAATATGATAAGCATTTTGTGATCACAAGAGCAATGGTGGAAGCGTTTGTGGCTTGGTTTGAAGATCCTCAGGCATATCCTGATTATGTGATACCAAAAGCTATTCTTGACTATCCGGCCCATGGTGATGTTTCACAAAACCAATCATACTATCTTGCGCCTTTCTTTGATAATGATGGTGACGGTACTTATGACCCAAATGCTGGTGATTATCCATATTACGATTTCGACAACAGCCTGTGTAAGCAACCCGATAAAACCATGGAAGGTAACGGTATTCTTGCCGATCAGGTTCTGAAAGGTGACATGACCCTCTGGTGGGTGTTTAATGATAAAGGTAATGTGCATACTGAAACCGAAGGTGATCCTATAGGAGTAGAAGTTAGAGCGCAGGCCTTTGCATTTTCAACAAATGACGAGATCAATAATGCGACATTTTATACTTACGAAATTATTAACCGCTCCACCTTCAGATTGACTAACACTTACTTTAGCCAATGGGTTGACACAGACTTAGGAGAAGCTGAAGATGATTATGTAGGCTGTGATGTTGAACGAGGATTAGGATATTGTTATAATGGAAAGTCTGTTGATGGAGATGGTAGCTTTGACCACTATGGTGCACAACCACCCGCTGTTGGCGTTGACTTCTTCCAGGGTCCATATATGGATCCGGATGGAATGGATAATCCAAAATTCACACAGTTTATCTCATATAACATTGATACTACTATTACAGCCACTAATGATACTATCATTGATACTTTAAGTACGGATACTTTAAGTACTCAAATAGTTGATGAGAGTATTAATGGTGTAAACTTTGGCGATGGAATCGTAGATAATGAACGCTTTGGTATGCGCCGCTTCGTATATCACAATAATGTAGGTGGTGGACAGCTTCCGGCAATGACGGATCCAGAAAAAGCTGCAGAGTATTACCAGTTACTTAGAGGTATATGGAAAGATGGTACGCGTATGGTTTATGGTGGTAATGCACACTATAATTCAGGGGCATATGGCCCTGAATGTGACTTTATGTTTCCGGGAGATACAGACCCATGGAATTGGGGTACTGATGGGCAACTTCCAAATGGACCAAAATACTGGACAGAAGAAACCGCAGGTAATCAGCCTTATGATAGGAGGTTTATGCAGTCTGCAGGACCATTTACACTCGAAGCAGGTGCTGTGAATTATATTACCGTGGGTATTCCTTGGGCCAGAGCTGCTACAGGTGGACCTTTTAATTCTGTTGAGTTACTCCGGGAAGTTGATGATAAAGTTCAACGCTTATTTGATAATTGCTTTAAGGTTCTCGATGGACCGGATGCACCGGATCTCACTATTCAGGAACTGGATAAAAAGCTTATTCTCTACCTGGAGAACCGTCCTATTTCCAATAATTATAAAGAAATGTATGAGGAGTGGGATCCTGCAATTATTACTCCTGATACTGTTACTGCTGACAGTAACCGTTATGATTCAACATATAAATTTGAAGGTTATCAGATTTACCAGCTGAAAGATGCAACAGTATCCATATCTGATATTGGTGATCCTGATAAAGCCAGGCTGGTAGCTCAGTCCGATATAAAAAATGGAGTTTCACAGCTTGTGAATTTCTATAAAAGTCAGAAGCTTGATGCTAACGTGCCGGAAGAAATGGTTGATGGAGCTAATGATGGTATTAAACACTCTTATGTTATAACAGAGGATGCCTTTGCTTCCGGTGAAAGGCGGCTTGTTAATCATAAAAAATATTATTTTGTAGCCATTGCCTATTCGTTTAATGAATATATGAAGTATTCACAGGAGCCGGGTTCGATTTATGGTTTGTATGGACAGAAAAAGCCTTACCTGGCAGGTCGTAAAGCTGCCACAGGTCCGATTACACCGGTAATGGCAGTTCCGCATATGCCTGAACCTGAGTATGGAGGAACCAAGAAGAATGCTGAATACGGTGATGGCCCAAAGGTCACAAGGATTGAAGGACAGGGTAATGGAGGCAATGTGCTGGAACTTACACAGGAGTCCATTGAAAAGATCCTTAATGATCCCAAACACAGGATTGAAAATCCGGTTTATAAAAACGGGCAGGGGCCAATTGATGTAAAAGTTGTTGACCCACTTAACGTAGCAGCTGGAAACTACACTTTGATGTTTGATGTACCCGCGAGTGGAATAATCGACTCGTCAAGATGGGTGTTGCTTAATGCTGATGACTTATCCGATACGCTTGCAGTTAGTGAACGTACGATTGCTGTAGGTAATGAGCAGCTCTTACTCGATCTTGGTATATCTATTGATATCCGTCAGGTTGTTGATCCGGGATACCACCAGATTGATGATAATAACGGATTTTTGACCTCCTCCATTGAATATGAAGATAGTTCAAAGGTTTGGCTGACAGGAATTGGTGATAACGATGCCAGCCCATCATTTAACTGGATCCGCTCAGGTACGGTGCTGGAAAAAATTGATAATTCGTCCGCAGATTTGGAAGTATCTGATTTCTTCACTGGTCAGGTAGGGCAAAATAATGTTGTTTTCCTAGACCCAAATGAGAGATACGAGAAAATTATTAGCGGAACCTGGACAGCATACAGGATGGCTGCTTATACTACTATTATGGAACATGCTCCTGTTGAGTATAATCTTTTCCAGCGACAGATTGATCTTCAAAGCCTCTTTAGCGTTAATATCGTGTTTACTGATGACAAGAGTAAGTGGACAAGGTGCCCTGTTATAGAAATGGGTAATGATATAGCGCTTACTGAAGGCGGGAAGGACAAGTTCGAGTTACGTGCAGGGCAATCAATTGATAAAGATGGAAATCCTGACGCTAGTGGTACTACTGGTATGGGATGGTTCCCGGGATATGCCATCAATGTTGAAACAGGTGAGCGCCTGAATATGATGTATGGTGAGGATTCCTGGTTAATTGATCAGAATGGACGTGATATGATGTGGAATCCTACCGATCAGTATTTCACTGATCTTGGTCAGATTCTATTTGGTGGAAAACACTACGTATATGTTTTTGCTCATAATGAAGAAAGTCCTGCTTATGATGAGGGCCAATGGGCTTATGAACAGATGACGAAATCCAGTGATATATTTGCTAAGCAGATGAGTAAGAATATAGCCTGGGTTGGAATGCCTATGGCCACAGGTCTTCATCCATTACTGGAAAATGATGTAACCATCAGGATCAGGGTACAAAAACCTTATGAAAGGTACTACTCAACTGATGATTTTAAATCCGATAATCCGGTAAACAATAATTATCCTGTTTATGAATTCTCAACCGGGGATATTGCTACTGAAACGAATGTAGAACAGATTGCTGAAGATGCACTGTCAGAAGTAAGGGTTGTTCCTAATCCTTATTATGGATACTCTACCTACGAGGGTGACCAGCTGGATAACAGGGTTAGGATTATTAA
>JBEPXQ010000230.1:0-4166 GCA_041641835.1 Bacteroidales bacterium | reverse complement strand
AATACGCTCCACTCCCATACCAAAGGCAAAACCAGTATATTTCTCACTATCAATACCGCAGGCTTCCAGTACATTCGGATCCACCATACCACAGCCCATGATTTCAAGAAAACCAGTGTATTTGCATACGTTGCATCCTTTGCCCCCACATATGTTGCAATTCACATCCATTTCAGCCGAAGGCTCGGTAAATGGAAAATATGAAGGCCGCAGGCGGATTTTTGTATCCTCACCAAACATTTCGCGGGCAAAATAAAGCAATGTTTGTTTCATATCAGCAAATGAAACATTTTCATCCACATACAAGCCCTCCACCTGATGAAAGATGCAATGAGCCCTTGCCGAAATGGCTTCATTTCTGAAAACCCTTCCCGGCGCAATAATGCGAATGGGCGGTTTGGAATTTTCCATCACCCGCACCTGTACTGAAGATGTGTGTGTGCGCAGGGCAATGTCAGGATCTTTTTCTATAAAAAAGGTATCCTGCATATCACGTGCCGGATGTTCAGGCGGGAAATTCAATGCAGAAAAGTTATGGAAATCATCTTCTATCTCGGGTCCTTCAGCAACAGTAAATCCAATTTTTTTGAATATCTCGTTGATCTGGTTTTTTACGATTGAAACCGGATGCCGCGACCCAACATTGCGCCAGCTAACAGGAAGGCTGAGGTCATCACTGCTTTCCTTTTCCTCTTCCTTTGCCTGTAGCTCATCACGGAGGTCGGTGATTCGTTGTTGCACCAGTTGTTTCAGCTGGTTCAGTTTTTGGCCCATCTCCTTTTTCTGCTCATTGGGCACATTTCTGAAGTCAGCAAAAAGTGCAGGGATAAGCCCTTTTTTACTCAAATATTTTATCCTGAAGTTTTCCAGATCCTCAAGGCTTCCGGCAGTGAAATTCTCAATATCCCGGCGGTATTCTTCAATTTTTTCCTTCATCTCATCGAATTTTCTATTCTTCTAATACTTCCACACTGATTATGGTAACATCTTCCAGGGGTTTATTGCCTGATCCTGTTTTCACAGCCGCTATGGCATCCACCACATCCAACCCTTCCAGTACCTCGCCAAAGACAGTGTAGGAACCATCCAGGTGCGGAGCACCACCAACAGTAGTGTATATTTTACGTTGCTCTTCAGTGAATTTATGATCCATGCGGCTTTCATAGAAATCAAGTTGTTTGTTGGTGAATTTTCTTCCGTCCACGATATAAAACTGGCATCCGCTTGATTTGCGCTGCGGATTTACATTATCACCCTGGCGGGCCGCGGCCAACGCCCCGCGCTTGTGGAAATGGTTATCACGAATTTCGGCCTGCAGACGGTAATCCGGATCATCAACGCCCTGTTTTGTCCAGCCGGCCTGTATCATGAAGTTCTTAATTATCCTATGAAAAATCCTGTCTTTGTAATAATCCTCTTTGGCAAGTTTCAGGAAATTGTCGCGGTGTATTGGTGTGTCATTATAAAGCATCACCTTAATATCACCCCTGGAAGTTTTTATCAGAACAACCGGGTTAGTCTTGTTTTCTTTCATCAGGGTAAACCCGGAAAATATCACTGATAATAAAAAAATTACGGCTATTGATCTTTTCAGCATCATTTTATCCTTATATTTGTTTTTCAAAAGAAATGGTTAGCAAAAGTATCAAATTCTGAATAATTATGAAACTGCCTTTACATCTTAAATTCCTGCTTCTTATTATGATGGTTATGGTCATTGGCCTCAGCGGCTGCAAGAAAGAAGAAGACATGGTGGGCAGGGTAAGAGTGGTTTATGCAGAAGCCCCCGGCATAATTGTTCCTGATGCCCGCGTGGAACTATATCAGAATGATATCAGAATAGTAGGATACACTAATAGTAATGGCATTTACGAGTTTACTTTCCGCCTTAAAATGAAGCTAAATGTAACTGCCACAAAAGACACAGCCACCGTAACCAATTCGCCGGAAATCACAGGTATAGGTACCATTGCCATGGGCGAGCATGGAGAGGATTCAGAAACCACAATTTATTTAAGCAATTAATCTTTTGTTGCCTTGAGGTAACATTCGCGACACAACGGTTCATAAGTGTCCATTTCACCTAACATTACCGTTTTGCCATTTCCGGTTTTTCGGTGCGAGAATTGCGCCAGGTTTCCGCAACGCATGCAAATGGCATGTGTTTTAAAAACATCTTCAGCAATGGCAAGCAACTGAGGCATGGGCCCAAAAGGTTTTCCGCGAAAATCCATGTCAAGACCGGCAACTATCACCCGCACACCACGCCGGGCAAGCTCATTGCAGACGTTAACCAGCTCCGAGTCGAAAAACTGCGCCTCGTCTATCCCAATCACCCGCGCATCTTCAGCATAAAGGAGAATTTGAGATGAAGAGCTCACCGGTGTGGATTGTATCATATTTTCATCGTGGGATACTACATGTACCTCATCATAACGATTATCAAGCGAAGGCTTAAATATCTGCACGGGTAATCCTGCAATCCTGGCCCTTTTAAGGCGCCGAATCAACTCTTCAGTTTTGCCTGAAAACATTGATCCCGCAATCACTTCTATCCATCCGGTGCTTCCACCGGCTTCCATTTTTCGCTCAACGTACATCCGTATCCCTTTTGTGTTGATTTCCTGTTGGAAAAAAAACGCGCAACGTGCGTTACTATTTTTTACTTTTGTTTGAATTCTTCCTGAAGCAAATTTAACCAAATAAGACAAAAACGAAGCTATTTATGAGCAAGGAATTAGTCAAAGAGGAAATAATCCGTTTACTGGAGTCGATCGTTGAACAAACTCAGACCGTTAACGGATATGAAGATAAAATCCCGCAGATAGAAATCGACATTATACAGGATAATATCCGGCAGCTTTATCAGTATTTTATGTATCTCGATAAAATAAATCAGGGAAACCAGATAGATGAAAATACTGTGATGAGTGAACAACATGAAGAGGATACCGGTGAAGAAACAAGCGAAGAACAAACGGAAATAGAAAAAGAGGAAGAGGAAGAGCAAGAGCAAGCCACCGAATCTCAAACGATAACTTCCGAAGAAGAAAAATCAGAACCTGAAACAAAGACAGAAGAGCAGATAAAGGAAACAGAGGAAGAGGAAGAGGAAGATGAAGCCGAAAAACTGAAAAAGCCGGAAGATGAGGATGTACAGGAAAAACCGGAAGAAGAGGTGAAAGAAGCAGATGAACCAGCAAGTGAAGAAAAAGAGGCAGAAGAGAGCCTGAAAAAAGAAGCTGATTTAGCGGAGGAAGAACCAGATTACGGAAAGAAAGCCGTGGAGGACAGTGAGAAATCCGGGGAGGAGCCATCCGGGGAGAAGAAATCTGAAGAAAAAATACCCGAAGAAGAAAAAACAGGGGCAAGGGAAAAAACAGAGGGAGCAGAAAAAAATAAACCAGGAAACAAAGAAAAGAGATCAGCTGATAAACAAAGCAATTCATCCTCTGCCAATCTGTTTTCCCAAAAAAAGTCCACCCTGGCGGAAAAGCTGCAAAATACAGGCAAAGCATCGCTGCACGAGCGGATTGGCTTGTCGAGACAGAGCGGAACTCTTGGAGAAAGACTAAAGAAGAAACCGGTAGCGGATATCAAGGCTGCCATCGGAATAAATGAAAAATTCCTGTTTATCAATGAGCTTTTTAAAGGAAACATGCATGAATATAATAGCGCCATCAAGCGACTGAACCGGGCTGGTGACCTGGAGAATGCGGCTCTTATTTTCGATGAATTAAGGAATAAGTATAACTGGAATAACGAGGCTACAGCCACACAGCAATTGTTGAATTTCGTTGAACGAAGATACATGTAATTATGAGAAAATTCTTTCTTTTTACCGCCCTTATCCTGTCTTTAACAGTAACCAGTCAGGATATTGAATTTGCAAGGGATCATATTGACACGCTTGCATCGGAGAGCATGCATGGCCGCGGTTATGTGGAACAGGGAGACCGGATTGCCGCCGGCTATATCGCGAACGAACTCCGTGAGCTGGGTATTCAAAAATGGGAAGCGACTTATTATCAACGCTACAGCTTTCCCATTAATACTTTCCCGGGAGCCATGAACATGTCAGCAGGTGATAAAAACATGAAGCCAGGCTATGACTTCCAGGTAAGGCCTTATTCTGAAGGGAAAAAAGGCAGCTTTGAAGTTATCAA
>JBEPXQ010000229.1:0-4171 GCA_041641835.1 Bacteroidales bacterium | reverse complement strand
AAATACCTCTCAAAACCACCCGCTGACAAGCAAATTTGAGAAAAAACAAAAAAAAACACAAAAAAAACTTCAAAATCATTTCATTAATCCAAAAAACACACTACATTTGTTTTTTTATTAATTAATCAATATCACTATTTAAATGAACACAGGTAAAGTTAAATTTTTTAATGAGACCAAAGGTTATGGCTTCATTAAAGATCAGGAATCAGACAAAGAGTATTTCGTACATGTTACAGGCCTTATTGATAAGGTAAAAGAAGATGACATGGTTTCATTCGATTTACAAGAAGGCAGAAAAGGATTAAATGCAGTAAATGTAAAGCTCATATAATAGTTTAGGATTTACAGAATTTAAGAGATAGAGTTGTCTGAAGCCTTACAATTTAATTTGTAGGGCTTTTTTTTGTGCGCAATTTACTGATGATAGCACGTAAACCGGCCTTGCACCAACCAGGTGGGAAAAAACCTCTGTGAGAAAACCTACTTTGCGATAATCTTAAACTCGGTGCGCCTGTTTTTTTGTCTTCCCTCTTCGGTATCATTGGATGCTATGGGTTTTTCAAAACCATAGCCGGCATATTCCAGTCGCCCGGCGTCTATACCTTTATCAACCAGGTAATCCACCACTGCTTTAGCGCGTGCTTCTGAAAGTTTTTTATTAAAGGATGCTGAGCCCACATTATCAGTATGTCCTGAAATCTCTACTCTGATACCCGGGTTTTCATCCATGATTTCATACAGGCGATCAAGCTCTGCCTGTGATTCATCCCGCAGCGTTGATTTTCCTGAATCAAAAAAGATATTTCGCAGCACTATGCTCTTCCCTATCTCTATCTGATCCAGTGCAATGTTTTTCTCTATTTCGCGATAGCCTGATTTTTCCCGAAGGTCAATATTTTCCGAATAAAACAGATAGCCGTCTGCCCTCACCGCTATGCCATAGTTTTTACCGGCAGGCAATGTAACCAGGTACTTCCCGGTTTCGGAATTTGAAGTAAAGGATGTTAGCTGCTCGTTGGTATTCACATTTGTTAGCGTGATTTCTGCCTGCAAAGGCTCTCCGGTTTTTTTATCCGTTATAATCCCTTTCATAAGCGTTAGCTGCGTGGTTTCAACTTCCACTGCTTCCTCTATCAGAGTTTGGGTAACAGGCTCCTGATTATATGCTATAAGTTGATCTTCAGAAGTATTTATCACACCCTTTTCAGGCCCCAGGAAAGTTACCAGGTAAATATCCTGATCTCCCTTTCCTTCTGGTCTTACTGAAGATATATAGGCATGTTTTCCCGAAGCTGAAAGTGTAATAAATACATCATCGCCAGGTGTGTTGAGTGGATAACCCAGATTTTCAGGATCGCTCCATTCACCATCTGAAAACTCCGATTTAAATATATCATAGCCACCCATGGTGGAATGACCTGTTGAACTGAAGTATAAGGTTTTCCCGTCAGGATGCATAAAAACAGCTGTTTCATCATAAGGAGTATTGATAACAGCACCCAGATTTTTTCCTTCCTGCCATTTTCCTTTTTCACTTAGCTCACTCATGTATATATCATGCTGCCCGTATCCATCTGGCATATCAGACACATAAAACATACGTTTGCCGTCATAGGAAAAGGAAGCATAGGATTCATGGTATTTCGAGTTCACCTTATTGGATAGTTTCTTAGGCTTCCGCCATTGGTTTCCATCCAGGCGTGAATAATACAGATCCCCGCCTCCACTGGCTTTGTAAAGAAACAACTGCTGACCGTCCGGAGTAATACCAACGATGGCATCATGCTCATCGCTGTTGAGCGGCTTACCCGGATTTCTCACTACAGACCAGCTTCCATCCCTATCTCTTTCAGCTATCAGTATATCTTCCATATAACCAAAGTCGCTTTCAGTATGCTCGGATCCTTTTACAGATGGCCTGCGCGTTGTGAAAAAAAGCACAGATTCATCGGCATTAACAACAGGCCCGTAATCGGGGTAAGCTGAATTAAGATCCCCGGAGAGGTGATCGATAAAAACTCTGACAGGTTTTCCAACCAGCTCTTTAGCATATTCGCATTCTTTGATGTGCTTGTCTATTTTTTGGCGTTCATTTTCCAGCTTTTCAGGTGGCAACTTTTTGCGGTAGGACTGGTACATCTCAATTGCCTTATCAAATTCGCTCTGATACTGATAGTACTCACCCAGTATAAAAGCAAGATTATCCTTTACATCCGGGTTTAGTTGATAGGCTTTTTTCAAATATTTTCCCGCTTTCTCTTTCTTATTGGTTCTGAAATAGCAAACTCCAAGCTGGTAATTCAAAGTGGCATTATCAGGATTAAAAACATATGCCTTCACATAATGGTCAGCTGCTTCCTGGTAATATCCCAAACCAGATTCGAAAAGCCTGTCGCCTTTTTTGAGTTGCTTTTTTGCCTGCCGCAATTCCTTTTCCCTGCCGGGAAAAGCATCTTTTTCAAAAGGCACGGATTCCTGGGCCCTCACTACTCCGGTAGAAATTCCCAGCAGTATAATTATCAGGTAAAATAGTCTGTAATGCATTGTACGGGATTTTCGGGTTAGTAACACTGAGATTGTATGTAAGCTTCAACGGATTTCACACCAAGCGAAAGGGCTTTTGACCAATCTTTACAGGCTTGCTCTGGCTGACGCAACATTTCTTTAGTAATGCCCCTGTTCATGTAAGCATAGCCATATTCAGGATCCAGCTTAATGGCCTTATCATAATCAGCCACTGCCTGTTGGTAGTTTTTTAATTTGTAGAAGGCATTACCTCGATTGTTAAAGGCCGGAGCATATTCCGGTTCAAGTTCCACAGCCCGGTTATAATCATTAATAGCTTCTTTGTATTTCCGCATGGCATAATAAACTGTTCCACGGTTATTCCAATACATGGCGTTGGAAGAATCCAGGCCTATAGCCGAAGAGTAATCAGTTAACGCTCCCTGGTAATCTTCCAGCTCTTTCTTCACACTGCCCATATTGGAATAGATGAAAGCAGAGGAAGGGTTCAACGAAGCAGCTTTCTGGTAATCAGACAGGGCAGTTCGGTATTCTCCTTTCATTCGGAAAGCACTGCCGCGGTCATTATAAGCAAAAGCATAATCAGGATCAGCATTAATAGCTTTGGTATAGGCATCAACTGCCTTATCATAATCTTCATTCCTGAAATGGATACTTCCCATATAATAATATGCTTCACCGTGATTTTCATCCAGCTTCACCGCTTCCTGAAAATCTGTGATTGCCCCGCTTTCATCCTCAAGCTGAAGCTTTGCCAGTCCGCGACTGTAGTGTGCCTTAGCTTTTGGCTCAAGCATAATTACTTTATCGTAATCCTGAATAGCAGCCGAATATTTCTTTTGCTCAAATTTTACTGCTCCGCGATTATAAAGCGCTTCAGGGAATGCGCGTTTAAAATCGAGGGCTTTGTCAAACATCTGTACAGCGGTTTCCAGATCACCATTTTCAAAGGCAGTTACTCCGCGGTTATAAAACTGTTCTGCCTGTTGTTCTTCTGATACGGTGTAGGCTTTTACAGTATCCTGTTCTTCCTGTGCCAGCAACAAACCGGCATTCAGAACTAGAACAACGATCATTAAAAATATTTTTCTGAATGATTTCATCTCTCTATATTTTTGAATTCAATGGCCACGCGGAGCTTGCCGTGAGCTGTAACACGCTCGAGGTCTGTGCTCTCTGGCGTTATATAATCAGGCTCGTTCATGTCCAGGTTTTTGCCATGGTTCTGTTCATCTGTCTATAATCTGATTATGATCAAATTAGCTGGGCCGTCTCAATTCGTCAGCACATCCGGTTGGCCTTTAGCTATTTTATATGTATAAAAATCCTGCGTTTTAAGTGTTCCATATCAGATATTTTTTCCGTGTCTTTTTCAAGTGACTAAGTTAAGAAAAAATGGCTGCTCTATGCAATTTTTCAAAAGGATACAAAAAATGAGATTATGGTGTTAAGTGCCCTGATAAAAAATAAACCTTTAAGGCATCATCACATCATGCTGTTTTCATGGCTATTAACCTGTTGAATTACAACTTTGAATACTTGCATAAAAAGACTAAAATCATCAGGTTAACAAATAAATTCAGGAAAAGATAATTTTATAAAGCAGTTTTTCCATAAATTCGCTCGTAAAAGAAAGTCTTTT
>JBEPXQ010000228.1:2767-4175 GCA_041641835.1 Bacteroidales bacterium | reverse complement strand
CTTTTCCACAAAAATTCATAAATTCGCTTGAAATTTATCACTGTTGATCATGAAGCGAAAAATTGTCCGCATTTTAGTATCTCTGGTGCTGCTGGCCGTGGTGGCTGCAGCCGCAATTTTTGGTATACTGCTTTACCACGAATCCAGCAACCGGGATCCTTATACTGTTGTTCCCACAGATGCCGTATTTATCCTGCGCACCGATAATCTGTCGCGGGGCTGGGAAGAAATAACTCAAACAAAATTCTGGAAAACACTGCTGGAAACCGAGAAATACCAAAGCATCAGCAATACAGCTAATTCGCTGGATTCTATTATTCATAATAACAAAACAGTGTACCGGTTACTGGAAGACCGGCCTGTGATGGTTTCAGCTCACATGACCACTGCCTATGATTATGATATGCTGTTTACCGTTGATCTGCTCAAGGCTTCAAAAGTAGTTTTACTGAGAGATTTTGCCATACAAATACTCAAGCTGTATGGCTATAGTTTTGTGAAACTGGAGTATAATGAGAACCAGCTCATCGAGGTAACTTCAAAAGATGGTGGTAGTTCGTTTTATCTTAGCTTTATTGATAATATTATGGTGGTCTCATACAGCCAGGAGGTGATTAAAAAAGCCCTGGATCAGGATGCCGAAAGTTCCTTTTTACAGAATACTGCATTTCTGAAGGCACGGAATAATATCAGTAATGTGGGACTACTGCGTTTCTATTTCAATTACCATAAAATACAGGATTTTATAAGAGTTTATCAGGATCCTGATGATTATAAAGCTTTAATCGGAAGCATGCAATCAGCGGGTTTCACTGCTTTTGATTTTGATGTGACGGAGAACAGCCTGCTACTGGAGGGGCACACCTCCTACCGCGACAGCATATCACCGTTTATGAAAACAGCAAAGGATATAAAAGCGGCAAAACCAGAGGCATTCAAGTTGGTGCCCATGGAGGCGGTGTTTTATCTGTCATTTGCTTTTAAAGACTTTGATGAGGTTTATAAAACTTTGCATCAGAGCTATAAACAGCAGGACTCGATTAAATATGCTTCCTTTAAAAAAAGCATTAATCAGATAAACAAGGTATTGAATACTGATGTGGAAGCGCATCTAACATCCTGGATAGGTAATGAAATCGCGCTGCTGAAGCTTCAGCCGGGGCAGAAAACAAAAATCAAAAATACAGTTGTCTGCATACATGCCGAAGACATTGGTGAAGCAAGGAAATCACTGGATGATCTGAATACACAGGTGAAAAAGAACTTGCCTGCCGGATTTGATGTAAAAAAATATCACGGATATGATATCCACTACCTGAACATCAGCGGGATTTTCCGCTTTCTTTTTAGCGATCTGTTATCCAAAATTGATAAGCCATATTATACATATATAGGGGATTATGTAGTG